>JAOZOL010000133.1 GCA_029933295.1 Desulfobacterales bacterium
CACCGCCGGGAAAAAGCTGCTGCGCCAGCAGGCCCACATCGGTTCCCTGGGCAAATATCGCTTCCTGCCGTGCCGACAGTTCATCTTTCAGCTCATTGTGGTATTTGTTCAGATAGAGGGACTTGTGGCACTTGAGACCACGCATATAGGTTGATTTGGAAAGGAGGTGGGTGTGCATGGGGTGGTTAATTAAACAATTCACTTAGAAATGCACAATATTTTTCCCTTCCGGATAAACTATAAGACTGATGTCTGTAAAAAGTAAATAGCGGCCTGTTTAGTTTGTTCTCCCCGGGTTTTACATAGATGAGCTCATCAGCATGTTCTGAATAAATATCTTTTGCTTTAGGGAGTTTGTAACCATCCTTAATAAGAAATTTCATGATCCTTTCAGCCGTTACCAATACCGGTTTTTTTCTTCCGGGGTTTGCTTCATCAAACTCTTTAATGAGATTTGGAAGCCATTGTTCAGCCTGCTTTTCCCAATCTTTGTTTTTAGCAGTTTCTTCTGTCAAATATTCCTGAACCAGATTTTGAACATACACATCTTCTAAGTGAAGACCAATTAAATTTAAGTTTCTTAAAATGCCATTAAAATACCGTGGTTCATCTGATAATATGCCGAAAGCAAATTCAAGCTGTTTTGGTTTTCCATTATCAGAAAAGTTAGTTGGGTCAGCACCGAGAACAAAAGCTTTGAATGTTTTCTTGTTAGAGCAGAAGGGTTTGGGGTTTTTCATGAATTTATTGTTTGCTTAGATTCATTTGAATAATTATGGTTTACAAAAGAATCATTCAAAAACATTGTTAAATCTTGATCTGATGTAGCGTGCAACTTCCCGTACGGGAAGTTCAGGTGATGAATTGCCGCTTCTTAAATAGAATTTTTCAGATTTTATACCATATTTATTTGACATGGTTGTAAAAAGAGGTTTGTTTCCTGGTTTAATCTCTACCATACATATTTCAACCTCATCAATAACGGGGAAAGATATATGCAAATTCTGTGAAGCAAATTCAACACCATAAGCCTTGTTGACAAGGTTCCTAAGGTGAAGCTCAAAGCTGTCCTTATTCCCTTCTTTCAGCGTGTTATAATCATTTTCAAGACCAACGACTTCCATGTCATCAGTAACACCCAATATTAATGTGCCTCCCTGACCGTTACTAAAAGCAGCAATTGTTTTCAGGATCACTTCTTCGAGCATTTTATTCACACGGTTTTCTTTCATATCATACCTCATGGTTGTCTTGAACTCAACATGATGAGACTCGCCGCTAAGTATCATATCCTGAATGTCAACATCAACTTCTTCATCTTCTGTGGTCGTAATTCTATCAAGGAAATCATTAAGCTCATCTGCTAATATTTGCCTCCTTTTTCCTAAAAATAATTCAAAGTTTTCAAGTTTCCAAAGCTCTTCATCCTCCGGAATGCATTGTAATTTCAGGCTGTTAGGGAATTTTTCTTTCACTTCTGCGAGATAACCGTCGGCATTTTTAGCTGATTTGCTTCTATTCGCTACCTGAGTTAAAATAGCACGGTTTGTAATTTCCTGTGCAAAAGCATATTTCATTCTATTATTCATATTATATCCATTATCCCGTAGAACAGAATAAGGGAAAATATGATCCCATTCCAGATCATATTTTTTCCCCATGTTTTTTCTGATATTAACTCCGGTACTCAGGCAAACTGCATTCCTGCTTTTAAAATACCAGTTCATTAACCCCCATAAAGGATGTTGAATGCCCACTCCGATAAACTCGTCTTTTGATATTTTTAGAGGGCGTTCCATTTCAATTATTCTCAATAGTTTATCAAAAGGATTTTCTTCCTTTGTGATTATACCAAGGTCTTTATCAAGTTTCTGTTGTAGTGTGCTTATATATCGTTGCCTGATTTGTGAATAATAGAACCACTTAACTGCTTTTTTGATTTCCTCCTGTGTCATTCTTTCTTTACCTTTGTGAAAAGCATAAACAATTATTGGAATTAAGGCATATACAGAGTTGATTTCCTTTGTGTGGTCTATATAAGCCTGACTTTTCATAATATTGAAAACATAATCCAATGTGTCATTTGAAAGCCTGTCCCAGGCTTCTTTTAGTGGTTCAAGATTATCGATTGTATGTAATTTCTCCATACGAGACCCCATGCCGTGAATGACACCTAATAAAACATAGATGAGAAAATCAAGTCTAAAGACAAAACCGTTTTCTTCTAATTCTTTCAGTTTTTCTTTAAACAACTTACGAGCTTCGGGCCAGTAACCTGAAATTTGTGCTAGGGCTAATTCGGCATCCGTTAGGTTTACACCACTTGCATTGACTATATAAAATATATCAATTGCCTCTTTAATATTAGCTTTAACCGGAATTACCTGTTCTTGAAAATCCCTGTCTTTAATTTTTTCAATAGAGCGGAAATTGTCATCTATTTTATTCTCCCTCTCTCTGGATATACGTTCTCCATCGTTCATTTTTTCAAGCCTTTCTACAACATCGCGGTACCTTACTTTTCCTTGAAAAATATCAGTAATGTGAACCCAGAGGGGGTCTTTCTCCATAATCGTCTTTTTATAGTATTCTAAGTCAAGAGTTTCTACATTGACATAAAGACTCATTACGTTTTCTATTATTTCCTCTTTGTTGTAGTACTTGGGAATTTCACCTGTCATCAACATGTATAAAGTTGTTATCCTTTGTTGGCCATCCAGTATTAATTTTACAGATCCCTGGGCTGAGTCGTATTTATGGGGGCCTTTTAATTCAGGAGGGTTATTCGTTTCCCATGTTAACATTGTTCCGGTGGGATAATCTTTTATTAGAGAAGAAATAAGGTTTTTAACATCTTTTCTTTTCCAGACATATTCTCTTTGGAATGCAGGTACAAATAACTGATTCTCATCAATCTTATCAAGGATATGGTTAATTTTCATGACAGAATTATTTATCGCTAAAATTATTAATAATTGTTTAATAATCTCCCAGCTTCTTTAGAATTCTGAAAGCGCATGATTTTTAAAGCGCAAAAGTAAGTTGCCTAATACCAATCCATACAATCATTCATTTATGTTTTTCTGAATTATATTAAAAAGGAGGATGTGAAAAATCCCCCAACTTTCCTTAACTTGCACCATTCAAAAACCCAATGAAAAAAGAAGCGCAGGCACGGATCAAGATCAATAAACTGCTGGAAGAAGCAGGATGGCGGTTTTTTGATGATGATAATGGCAAAGCCAATATTGTACTTGAAGGCGGTATTACGCTTACTCAGGAGTATATGAATGAGTTTGGGGATGACTTTGAAGGAACCAAAAAAGGGTACATTGACTATCTGTTAATGGGTGATGACGGCTGGCCCGTAGCCCTGATCGAAGCCAAACGCGAAAGTATCCATCCACTAAATGCCAAAGAACAGGCCCGCAAATATGCCAAAGCGGAAGGTATTCAGTACATTATCCTGAGCAATGGCAATCTCCATTATTTGTGGAATATGGAAGAGGGGAACCCGCAAATTATCAGCCGTTTCCCGTCACCGGATTCCTTTGTTGCTTTTAAGGAGTTTAAACCTGACAAGAACAAACTGATTAACGAGCCGGTTGATGACGATTACATAGCTCGTACACAATTCCCTAATTACGATAAAAGCCCCGACTGGATCAACGAACTGACCCGCCCCGAATTTATCGACCGGAACGGATTGCGTTTTTTACGAAAGTACCAGTCAGAAGCAGTCAGGTCAATTCAGCGGGCAGTGTCGGAAGGCGAAAACCGTTTTCTGTTTGAGATGGCTACCGGCACCGGAAAAACGCTCACTTCGGCAGCTATTATCAAGCTGTTTCTGCGTACGGGAAACGCCCGCCGCGTGCTGTTTCTGGTGGATCGCATCGAGCTGGAAGACCAGGCGTACAAGAACTTTAAAAATTACCTGAAAAACGATTACCAGACCGTCATCTTTAAGCAGAGCCGCGACGAGTGGCGCAAGGCGGAAATAGTTGTTTCTACAGTGCAGACATTGCAGATCAACGACAAATACCTCGATATTTTCAACGCAACAGATTTCGACCTGATCATTTCCGATGAAGCACATCGCTCCATTGGCGGAAATGCGCGGGCGGTGTTTGAATATTTCCATGGATATAAATTAGGGCTGACGGCAACCCCCAAAGACTACCTGAAAGGTGTAGAGTCTGCCGATGATGATTTTGTCCATCCAAAGGAAATGGAAATACGTTTGCTGAAAGACACCTATATTACCTTTGGTTGCGAAGACGGCAACCCTACCTACCGTTATTCGTTGCTGGATGGTGTGAAAGACGGCTTCCTGATCAACCCGACAGCTATTGACGCACGAACCGATATTACGACACAATTGTTGAGCGATGAGGGGTATGATGTGGTTACAACGAATGAGGAAGGCGTAGAAGAAACGCAGACGTTTATCCACCGGGATTTTGAAAAGAAATTCTTCTCCAAAAAAACAAATGTCGCTTTTGCGCAGGCTTTTATGGATCATGCTTTATGCGATCCCATTACCGGTGAGCCTGGCAAATCACTTTTGTTCTGTGTTAGCCAGAACCATGCCCGTAAGATGACAGAAATTCTGAACCGGATTGCTGAAGAGCGTTACCCCGGCATGTATAATTCCGATTTTGCGGTACAGGTTACGTCATTGGTGAGTGATGCACAGCAAATGACCATCAATTTTAGCAATAACAACCTGAATGGCCATTCAAGGTGGCTGGCAGATTACCGTACCAGCAAAACACGGGTTTGTGTAACGGTTGGTATGATGACCACAGGCTATGATTGTCAGGATATTCTTAACCTCTGCCTGTTGCGCCCCATCTTTTCGCCTACCGATTTCATCCAGATGAAAGGCCGGGGTACGCGTACGTTTACATTCGAGTACACGCATAAAGATGCGTTTGGCAAAGAAAAAGTTGTAAGAAAGAAAAAGGAAACATATAAATTATTCGACTTCTTTGCCAACTGTGAATATTTTGAAGAGAAGTACGACTACCAGCAAAAGATTAAAGTAACCGTACCGAAAGAGAAAGGAACCCGCGGCGGTGTTGGTGGTGGAAAACCAAAATCTTATACGGAACATATCCCGGATCCCATCCGGCTGTTTTCCGAATCATATATTGGACCGGACGGTATGCGGATTGACCGGGAAATGTATGGCTATAATTTTGAATCGCGCATCCGGTCAGATGAGTACATAAAGACAGAAATGGAGGCCGGTAACTGGGACCAGGTGATCCATTATGTGAAGACACAAATATTTGACAAGCCGGAAGAGCATTACACAGTAGAAAAGTTACAGGAAGCCTACAAGGTTGACCGTAAGATAAGCGTAAGGGAAATCATTGAAAAGGTATTTGGCATCATTCCCAAATTCAAATCGAAAGACGAGCTGCTGGAAAGCGAGTTCCAGAAGTTCGTATCCATCTATCCGCCTACGGGTAATGAGAATATTTCCGCTTTGCGGCTTTTCTTTAAGGCCTATGTGGTTGACAACAAGGTAAAAGACGTGATTCAGAAAAAGGATTTTCAGAAATTATACAGTCTGCCGAGTATCAGCATGGAGGATTATAAATCGGTACCTCTTAAATACCGCAAACTAATTCCGGATTATGTAGATCATTATGTTCCGAGGGAAAAATTTGTAGCGTAAATAGAGAGAGTAAAATATGTTAGACGCCACCACCAAAAAACGCATCGACGATTGCCGCGACATCCTCGTGGGCAAGGTGCCCGACCCGAAATCGCAGATCGAACAGATCACTATCGCCCTGATCTATAAATTTATGGACGACATGGACCGCGAAGCTGTGGAAATGGGTGGCGAGCGGAGTTTCTTTTCGGCGGAATATGAAAAATACGCCTGGAGCAATCTGTTCCGCAGCGACCTCGGCGGTCCGGAAAGGGTAAAACTCTACGATGAAGCGGTGGAAAAGATGGAAGAAAATCCGTATATCCCGGCGCTGTTCCGTAATATTTTCAAAAATGCCTATCTCCCTTATCGCGATCCCGAAACCTTGAGGAATTTCCTGAAATACATCAACGATTTTAATTACAGCCACAGTGAACAACTGGGCGATGCCTTTGAATACCTGCTTTCCATACTGGGCAGCCAGGGCGATGCCGGGCAGTTCCGCACGCCAAGGCATATCATTGATTTTATGGCTGCCGTGATTGATCCTCAAAAGGGGGAAACTATCCTCGATCCCGCCTGTGGCACGGCAGGCTTCCTTATCTCGGCCTACAAACACATCCTCAAAAAAAATTCATCCAATTACGATCCGGATACAGATAAACAGCTGTTTGAACTGCAGGGTTTGTCGGCAGAAGAATTAATTGTAAACGGGAAGCAGTATAAAGGAGACCGGTTAACACCCGATGAGCGTACGCAAATCACTCATAATGTTAGGGGTTACGATATTTCACCCGATATGGTCAGATTGTCGCTGGTGAATATGTACCTGCATAACTTTTCAGACCCGCATATCTACGAATACGACACGCTGACCAGCGACGACCGCTGGAACGAATTTTACGACGTCATTCTGGCCAATCCGCCGTTCATGTCGCCAAAGGGCGGCATAAGGCCCCACAAGCGGTTTTCGGTGCAGAGCAAGCGCAGCGAGGTGCTGTTTGTGGATTACATGGCCGAGCACCTGAATGCCAGCGGCAGGGCCGCCATCATCGTCCCCGAAGGGATTATCTTCCAGACCGGCAACGCCTACAAAAACCTGCGCAAAATGCTGGTGGACGAAAACTACCT
>JAOZOL010000011.1 GCA_029933295.1 Desulfobacterales bacterium
GCAGAAAAAACCATTGAGCAACTTGGAATTCTGCAGAATACGGAATACGCAGACTTAAACCAAGACGGGGAATAATTTTTTTATAATCAGGTAGCCGGGGGTTTTTCTCCCCCGGCCCCACACCACCTGGCAAGCGGGTCCACACCAGGCGGTTCACTTAAGCTATCAATGAATTTTCACCCATAGTTCTTTGACAGATACCAGCCCCTGATCCTTCAACCATTGATTGGTCATTCCTGAATGCATAAGGGTCAAGCTCATCCTTGACGTTATGCATATTTTGTAAACAACTTGACAACTATAATGGACACCGTTATAATATGACCCATGATAAAAACTTTTAAGCCAGCGGGTACAGAAGATATTTTTGATGGCGTGGCATCACAAATAGCTCGAAGATGCTGCCCTCAATCTATCTGGTCGGTTGCTCGCCGGAAGTTGGATCAAATCAACAGAGTTAGAGCTATTAATGAACTTAAAGTGCCTCCTGGTAATCGTTTGGAACGTTTGAAAGGTGACCGGCAGAATCAATATAGTATTCGTATTAATCAACAATATAGAATTTGTTTTACATGGGAGGGAGGTCATGCCTACGAGATCGAAATCACAGATTACCACTGATGTTGGGAGGCGGCTGCCTCGAAATCGGCCCCCGACACACCCTGGGGAGATGCTTTTTGAGGAATTTGTCAAGCCGCTTGGCCTTACACAAGCAGAACTCGCTCGTTGCCTGGGCGTTTCTTACCCTCGTCTCAACGAAATTATTAAAGGCAGACGTTCTGTAACTCCGGATACGGCACTTCGGCTTTCCCGTGTTTTGGGTATGTCCGCTGATTTCTGGCTGGGCTTGCAACAGGATTGGGATCTTTGGCATGCAATGAACAGTCCCGGTGCAAAACAGATTAATCGACTGAAACCAATTCCTACAGATCAACATTCTTTTGCATAATCGGGTAGCCGGGGGTTTTTCTCCCCCGGCCCCACACCACCTGGCAAGCGGGTCCACACCAGGCGGTTCACTTAAGCTATCGGGCCGTAGCTTCGGCTAATACTTTTGTTGATGTGTTAAACACGTTAACAGGATTCACGTATAGGGGACTTTCACCCCATAAGTTCACGCCCATGCCGGGCGTACACCAAGCTCTTGCAGCGGCTCGCAAAAAGCCGCGCCCGCTGAAGAGCGGCGTTCTCTTCTCAATAAAACTTATGCAATGCTTGACATTTAACGGACGTCGTTATATAAATATAATTATGATAAAGAATTTTAAATGCAAGTACACACAAGCCATTTATGAGGGGAAAAATCCTAAACAATTTCGAGCATTTCAGGCGCAGGCAGAACGTAAACTTCAAATGCTTGACAGTGCAACCGAATTACTTGATTTGCGATCCCCAGTCGGTAACAGGCTTGAAAAGTTGAGTGGAAACAGACAAGGGCAGCACAGCATAAGAATCAACAAACAGTGGCGTGTATGCTTTGTATGGTCTGATGAACCATGCGATGTGGAGATAACCGATTATCATTAGGAGATACAAATTATGAACAATATGCGACCAATTCATCCAGGAGAAATTATCAAAGAAGAGTACCTTAAACCTCTGGATATGAGTGTAAATGCTTTGGCAGTTGCTTTGCGTGTGCCAGCACCCAGAATTTATGATGTCGTAAGGGAAAAGCGAGGTGTCAGTATTGATACTGCTCTTAGACTGGCTACCTACTTTAACACCACTGCACAATTCTGGATGAATCTACAAGTCAGTTATGACCTCAAAATTGCCCGACAGAATATGCAAAAAATCAAGGATGAGATAATCCCTTTGCAAATTGCTGTCGCCTGAAGTACAAAGAGAATCGGGTAGCCGGGAAAAAACCAGGATTGATCTAAGATTTAAACAGTCCCAACTGGACAAAAAAACAACCATTGATGAATTTAACTTTTCTCATCATGAATCCCGGAAAAGGGAAAAAACCCGAATCTTAAGGTTAATGGACCTGGAATTTCTCACAGACCCCAAAGATATTATCCTGATCGGCAACCCTGGCACGGGAAAAACGTTCCTGGCCAGGTGCATTGCCTATGCCGCTACTCAGGCCAAGCTAACTGTTTGTTATTCTGCCCCCCCAATACGACATTTAATTGCGGCAAGTGAACTCAAGCGTTGGCCTTGGGAGTAAAGACCTGGAAATAAAGATATTGACAATCTCTCCTATGTGGACTATTATAGCTATGATAATCCACATAATAATCAGATTGAGGTGCAACATGAAAACAGTCCAAATGACACTTGATGAGAATCTAGTGCGATCAGTTGATCGTGTTGTAAAGAAAATCCACACCACTCGCTCTGCATTCACACGAGACGCTCTTCGTGATGCACTTGCGAAATTTAATGTTGCTCGTCTCGAACAGCAACATCGCAAAGGGTACGAAATTCTTCCTGTCAATAAAGTAGAGTTCAGCGTATGGGAAGATGAGCAGGCGTGGGGTGACGAATGAAGCGCGGAGAGATCCGATGGTATAAATTTGAGTATCCCGACAAAAAACGCCCTATCTTGATCCTCACAAGAGATTCTATTCTTGAGTATCTGGGTGAGGTCACTGTAGCCCCTGTTACATCCACCGTACGCGACATTCCCAGCGAAGTCGCCTTGTCCAAACAAGACGGTATGCCCAGGGCTTGCGCGGTGAATTGCGATCACATCCAGACCATTGCCAAAGGCAAGATCGGATCGCGTGTCACTGCTCTCTCAGATGACAAAATGAACCGTGTCGCCAAAGCAATAGGGTTTGCGCTGAATCTCTGGTAAGGGAGGGCCAACCAGGACTTGTCCAGGTATTTCAAATGGCCGCGGCCATTTTGAAAACCGTGAAGTCAACGTTATGCAGATTTGGAATATATATGACAGTAAAATTTTTTGTGAAGATATTTTATCGTTATTCCCTTTCTATAAAAAAATATTAAGGAGGTTTTTTTGCTTAAAATGACAATTATCGACTTTTTGAAGGAGCGAGCAACAAAAAACGCAGACGAATTGGCTTTTCGTTTTATGGGCAACGGCGAATTGGACGGGCCGATCACAGAGTGGACATTCTCTGAACTCTATCGCCAAAGCGCCGGAGTGGCTGAAGACCTCGTTGAACAGGGGCTTACAGGTTCAAGCGTCCTGCTCGTATTTCCTCCGGGACTCGATTTCGTGAAGGCATTCTACGGTTGCCTCCTCGCAGGTGCGCGGGCGGTTCCTGTCCCGCTACCCAATCCCCGCAGCAAGAACCCTCTTGGCAGGATACTAAACACCGCCGGAGCCTGCGGCGCTTCAACTGTCTTGACCAATCAGGAGTTGGCAGAAATGGTCGCGCCGATGATGTCTGAGCTTCCTGTTTCCTTGAAGGCGGTGACCGACCGTGTTGCGACCAATTGGGCCGGCCCCTGGCCTGAGATGAACGAAGTTGCCTATCTGCAGTTCACGTCGGGTTCCACCGGTCATCCTAAAGGAGTCGCTGTCAAGCACACCAACGCCGTGTCAAACGTCCGCGTGATGGGTGAGATGCTGCGCCTTGATTCGACAAAACCAGCGATGGTGTGGGCTCCCCACTACCACGACCTGTGCCTGGTCGGATTCGTGCTGGGCCCGGTTCAGTTTGGATATGAGTCAACACTGATGGGTCCTATGGAATTTCTCCTAAAGCCGGTGCGATGGCTGCGAGCAATGAGTCACTATAAAATCGCCAACACCGCCTGCCCGAACTTCGGCTACGAATACTCGGCACGGCGGATCAAGCCCGAAGAGTGCGAGGGGCTTGACCTGAGCCATTGGATAGTAGCGGGAAACGGGGGAGAGCCAGTACTTCAGCAGACATTGGAAATGTTCAACAAAAAATTCGGGCCGTACGGGTTTCGGCCGCAGACATTTATGCCCTGTTATGGCATGGCTGAGTCCGTGCTCTTCGTGGCCGGACTGAAATCGCTATCCCAGGCTCCCAAGGTACTCACGCTAAGCGCAACAGACCTGGAGACGCACACCGTCCGTGTCCTGCCCGACAACGAACCCGGCGGGCGTAATGTCATAAGTTGTGGACGCCCGGGATCAGATCACCGGGTAATCGCCGTGGACCCTGCCACGCTCACCCGGTCCAATCCCAACCAGGTTGGCGAGCTGTGGGTTCAAGGCCCCAGTGTGCCCGGAGCCTATTGGGGACTGCCGGAAGAATCCACAGCAACATTTGAAGGGCGCCTCGCTGACACGAACGAGGGCCCCTTTCTGCGCACCGGGGACCTGGGTTTTATTGCAGACGGAGAGGTCTACCTGACCGGCCGCCTGAAGGATCTGATTATCATCGCCGGACGAAACCACTACCCGAGCGACATCGAACTCACCGTACAGCAATCCGGCGCTCCTGTTCGTCTGGGGGCCTGCGTGGCCATTTCGGAGCGTGTCAACGGTGCTGAAGAGCTTGTTATTATTGCAGAGGTCGATGAAAAACGGCTTCCTGCCGATGCTCAATCTAAAGGTACGGGAACGGAATCTATGGATGAATTCTGGGCATCGGCCGTAAAGACTGTCCAGGGAGCAATCTCCATGGGGCACGGCCTGTCGGTGCGATCCGTGGTGTTCGTGGAACCTCGGAGTCTCGAAAAGACCTCCAGCGGCAAGCCGCGGCGACAGCACTACCAGGAACTCTACCTCAAGGGAGCTCTCGCTGTGCGCCATGAAAAACGAATGATGCAACAGAAAAGATAAGGACGATTGGACTTGACACTGTGCTGAACTTAAAAAATCTATAAATTTAGAGGCTGTGGCTGTGCCGGAGTGGCACCTTCAGGCTGGCATAGTCCATGGTAGGTGTTAATCAGAACCGGATCACCTTATTATAGTGGTTATTTTGTCTTTAAAACCGATTTCATGGCACATCCATGCTAACCCAATTTATTTCCGCCGCTCTTTTCTGATCAATTTAGGATATCCCTTAAAAAGCCATAAAGACCGTTTTTTATTTAAACGATCCAGAAAGGCCTTTCTTTTGTCGTCAAGCAATTGGGGTTTTACTTTGTGCCAGTTTTTATACACACCTGAAAAATCAATCTCTATTAATAACTTATGGAAAAATTTCGGGATGTGTTCCAGATTGAGGCTTGATTGAAAATCAAGCAATGCCGGTTTACCATCATCTGTTACAAGAATATTTTCCCGGTTCCGAATATCTAAATGAACTATATTTCTGGCATGCATCAGGCCCACCAATTTCTCCAATTGAAAAAAATAATCATCACTGATTAATTCAGGGGGCATCTCTTTTAATGTTTTACCAAAAATAAATTTGTAACATACGGCATAATCATCCATAAGAAAGGGGGCTTCCGGCATCCCGGAGATGCCTTCTAACTTTGTAAAGGCCCGGTGTTCCCTTTTCGCAAAAAACCTTCCCCAGGTCTTTCGGACAAGGGGATGACATGGCAAAAAATCTTTTACCACCCAAACCCCCGGGCCGTGCTGATACCGATAAAGGTCTGAATTGGCCCATCTGCCTTTGCGTAAAATATCGGTATCCCCTTTTACAAAGTCCCTTCTCGTAAATGGTTTTACCATCACATTTATCCTTTATTTATAATTGTGCATCCGATCTCTTATAAATGCCGCAAACTTTGCTTCATCTTCTTTAAAAGAGACCTTGATCCCCATAACCACAATATCCATGGCACTTATGATGTTACCGGCAATTTTGACATAGTCTTTCTCAGTTGTCACTAAAAACTCTGCCGAACATTTTTGAGCCTGGTCTAAAATAATACGAAAATCTTTTTTACTGTATGTATGATGATCTGAAAACTGGACATCACCTGCCACTTTTTTTACCATTTCCTTGACCATGCTTTTAAACTCTTTATTTTTCGCAATCCCTGAAAATACAAACACGGTTGATTCTTTTAAAAATTCAAAGCCTCCCGCAAAGTCACCCTCGCCATCTCCAATGGATATCGCAGGAAATGCTTCATGTGATTTGCCGTCCCCGCCTTTAATCACACCTGCGATATAGGGTTCATGATAAGATTTAAATATCGGCTTTCCAGGCATCATTGTTTCCAGTCTTTCACGGGCAGACGTTGGTTTTGCTCCTGAACGGGTTAAAATAAACGCATCTGCACGTAAAAGTCCTGAAACCGGCTCTCGTAAAATGCCTCTTGGCAAAAGGTGCATATTTCCGAGAAATGATTTTTCATCAACAAGGACAAGATCCATATCTCTATATAACTGACGATGCTGAAATGCGTCATCGAGTATGATCACATCAGGAGAAAATTTTTCAATTGCCCGCATTCCGATTTGATAGCGATTGCCCCCGACCAGCACCGGAATCCCCTTTAATATTTGCGCCATCATATACGGTTCATCGCCGGCAAAGTCAGGCCCCAGTAATATCGTTTTACCATCGCTGACAATGCCGCCTGTTTTTTCCGCTCTCCCTTTATATCCCCTGCTGATGACAACCGGTTGATAACCAAAATTTCTAAACAATTTTGCGACAAAAATCGTCATCGGCGTTTTGCCGGTGCCGCCCACGGTCAGGTTCCCGATGGAAACAACCCTGCAGGCAAGCCGGTTTACCTTTAATATACCTTTATCATATAAAAAAGACCGGAACCTCACAGCCAGACCATAACAAACGGAAAGACCATACAAAAAAAACAAAAATAGCCGTCCCCCCTGCTCTTCCCCCGATAACACGGCTTCCACTTTTTGTTTTATTCCGCCCATAAAAGTCATTCCAGATTATATATAGCAAGCCCGGCCGCACAAAAAAAGATCAGATTGGCAATCCATGCAGCAACGACCGGTGGAAGTATGTTCCCATACCCAAGAGATAAACAGAAACTGTAAAATGACCAATAAATGAATGCTGTGACGATGCCGTAGGCAAAGCTGATCGTCATCCCCTCCTTTGTCGACCCTCTGAGCGACAGACCCGATCCGAACAGAGACAGAATTAAACAGATAAACGGAAAAGCCGTCTTGGCGTAAAGCTCAACCCGGTATTTGGTGGCGTCATACCCCTGGCTTTCCATTTTCCGGATGTATTTTAACAAACGGGAAAAAGACATCTCTTCAGACTTGACAGCAACCTGCTGTAAATCAGAGGGCAGCAGGTCGAGTTGAAACGATTTCTTATCATAAAAATTCGTCGCCTGCTCATTGTCAGGAAGTCCAAAATCCTGAATCATGCAATCATTAAGCACCCACTTGCCACTACTGAATTTTCCTTTTTTGGCATCAATCCGCTTTTTTAAGCCGAAATTATCATCAAAATAAACAATGCTGATTCCAAAAATAGTTTGATCAGACGGGTTATAATATTGAATATGCGTGATAGATTGATCCCCCCGAATCCATATATTTTCACCCCGTGAAGTCATCATTTTTTTTGCATGTTTTTTTTTCGCCCTGATCTGGTTTGCTTTGACAATACTGATGGGGACCACTGCTTCAGAAAAGACAAACAACAAAAGACTTAAACACATCCCTATGATCATCACCGGCAGTAAAAGATAATACAAACTCACCCCGCCGCTTTTTAACGCAATGATTTCATTATTTTTTGCCATTAATCCAAAAACAGCCAGGAAGCTCATAAGAACGGCAACAGGGGTGATCTGTGACATGATCAGTGGAATTTTATATAGAAAATAGGCGATTATCTGTGAAGCCGAAGTGGAGGACTCAATAAAATTATCAATTCTTCCGAAAAAATCGATTGCCAGATAAATGACAATTACCATCCCGAGGACCATGGCAAAGTACTTAAAGAACATCCGGGTGATATATGCATGAATGATGGTCATTTGTTTATCCAGACGCACGGGCGCCTATGCCGAAATATTGAGCAAGCGTATTTAATAATCGATTCACGCTGATAAAAATTTCAACGGGGCGATCATTCGCCGTTCTGATCAATAAAAAAAGCCCCAGCCCGCCCATGATGATATTGGGCATCCACATGCCGATAGCAGGGGGATACAACCCTGCTTCTCCAAAAACCAAACCCGCTGACAACAACAAATAATAGACTAAAAACGCAATCAAACCGATTCCCAAACCGGCTGATTTTCTGGCTGAAAAAGACTGAACTCCCAATGGGACGGATAAAATTGCCAGGGCGATGCAGGCAAAGGGAATTGAAATTTTTTTATGAATTTCCATGAGCACCGAATAATACTGGGGGGATTTTGTTTTGATGGTTTTAACAAATGCAATCAACTCGTTTAATTGCATTTCCTTTTCTTTTTTTTTCCGCTTGTGGGTTTGGGTTAACGCATCTTTTAAATCCAGTTTCAAATCATAGGTGTCAAATTCGATGGAATGGGCCGATCGCCTGTCCAGATCAACTTGATTGACATTTCCCTTATACAGCCGTAATATAAAAGAATATTTGTCATCCCCGTGAAACAGGTACCCTTCAGGTGCAATTACGGTACTGCTGATTCCCTTTTTTCTCTGATCCTCAATATAGATATCTTTCATCGATTTGTTTTCAAGATCGATCTTGTTTACGTAAAACATCACGCCGTCAAAACTGTCATTAAATTGACGCTCTTTTAAGCCGAGGTTAAAATTAGAAGAAACGACTTTTAGCGCCATCTGCCTATATGCACTCTCTCCCCAGGGCATACCGTAAATGGACAGAAAACCGGTGAGCAGTGCGCACACCAGACTAAACACAAGCACCGGTGGAAGCAGCCGGTATATACTGATACCACTCGCTTTTAATGCAACAATCTCATTGTCACCGGAAAGGCGCAAAAACGTCAAAAGCACACTCATCATCACGGACATGGGAATGATAAAGACAAGAAAATACGGCATGGAATAGGCCAGCATCAAAAAGAAAGTGATGATGCTGACCTGGTAATTGATAATCATATTGGTAATTTTAAGAATCTGCTGCATGAAAAAAATAAAAATGAAAAAGACCAGATTCATGGTAAACGGCGGGATTAACTCTTTAAATATATATCGATCGACAATTGAATTTAGTTTCATTCTGCAAACTGCATCTGGTATAAGTTGTAATACTCCCCTTCCATGGCAAGAAGGTCTTCATGCTGACCTTCCTCAACGATTCTACCGCCGACAATGACAATTATCCGGTCGGCGTATGCAATGGTCGATAACCTATGGGCTATCACAAATGAAGTCCGGCCCTTCATTAAATTTTCAAGGGCTTTTTGCACCAGACGCTCAGCTTCGGTATCCAAAGACGCGGTTGCCTCATCCAATATTAAAATCGGCGCATCCTTCAACAGGGCTCTGGCAATGCACATTCTCTGTTTTTCACCACCGGAAAGACGGCTCCCCAATTCGCCGATGACCGTATCAAACTGTTTGGGAAGATTATCGATAAATCGATAAATATATGCGGCTTTTGCCGCATTTTTGATTTCCAAATCCGTTGCGTCCGGCTTCCCGTAAGAAATGTTTTGTTTGATTGTATCATTAAACAGGATCGGCTCCTGAGTTACAATGGCAACCTGGCGTCGCAGATCTGAAATGGATATATCGCGAATATCAACACCATCAAGCCGGATGGCTCCACCGGTAACATCATAGAATCTGGGTATTAAATTGACCAGAGATGTCTTGCCGCCGCCGCTCATCCCAACCAGCGCAATAACTTCACCCGGTTTTACATCCAGATTAATATTCTTTAAAACCGTTTCAGCGCCGTCATAAGAAAAAGACACATCATCAAAGGTAATACGGTGCGAACCGGCTTGAACCGGTTTCGGATGTATCGGATCTTCTATTTCAGATTCAGTCTCTAAAATATCAAAAATTCTGTCTGCGGCAGCAAGCCCCTGCTGCACCGTATTATTTAATTTGGACAATTTTTTAACAGGCGCGTAAAACAACATCACAGCAGTCATAAATGAAAAAAAAGTGCCGGGCGTTGAATTACCTTCCACAACACCATTACCGCCATACCAGATAACAAGCGCAACCCCGACACCTCCTAGAACCTCCATCACCGGAGACGTCAGAGCTTTTACCCGCAGGGATTTTATTTCAAATCGAAACACCTTGTAACTTTTGCTAAAAAAAGATTTTTTTTCATCATCTTCCCGGCCAAAGGCTTTTACAATTTTATTTCCCGTAAATGTTTCATGAAGAAATGCGTTCAAATCCGCCATGCTTTCCTGACTTCGTGTACTGAACCGTCGAACCCGCCTTCCGAATTTCACTATTGGGAAAAAAGCCAGGGGTAAAATAAAAAATGCAATAATAGCCAGTTTCCAGTCCCTGTAAAAAATGACCCCCGTCAGCCCCACAATGGTGAAACAGTCCCGCAGCGCTCCGGTCACAGCGGTCGATACCATATTTTTGATAATATTGACATCATTGGTAATACGAGACATCAACACGCCGGTCCTCTCCTTATGAAAAAAAGCAAGGGACAGGTCGGTAATCCGGTCATACAGGCTGTCCCTTAATCGCTTGATGATACTTTCCCCCACATACTGCATGAGAAATTCCTGCCCATACATGGCAGCGCCCCGAAAAACAAATATAACCACAACCGCAAAGGGCATTAATTTAAGCATTTCAACGTTTTTGTTTAAAAAAATATCATCAAGCACCGGCTTCACTATAAAAGCTGTTGCAGACGTCGTTGCAGCAACCACCATCATGCATATCATTGAAAAAAACAGCTTAAACCAGCTGCCTTTAATATAACCCAGCAGTTCCTTATGGCGTTTATTTATTTTCAATTTGAAACACCCGTCTTTAACAGGGCCAGACCAATATCTGCGGTTTTTTCAGCCGCGCCGGCAGAACCCAGAAATGCCTTTACGGATTTTAACTTTTCCTTGATACGGGCCAATTCCTTCGGGTCGTATAAAATATCACCCACGGTTTCAGCAATCTTTGCCGGTGTGGCGTCCCCCTGAATCAGTTCCGGTACAATTCTCTCATTTGCGATAATGTTCACCAGGCCGATATGCTCAACGTTAACCAGAGCCTGACCCAGCATATAACTAATCGGAGAAATTTTATACATAATAACCATGGGGACCCCGTATATTGCTGTTTCCAATGTAACCGTGCCGGATGCGGCAACAATGAGCCGGCTTTTTTTAAAAATCTCCACAACACTGCCGGATATCAATTCAATACAGCATGTCTTCTTATAAGGCTTGACAAAGGATTCAATCCGTTTTTTTGAAATTGACGGCGCAATCGATATCATAAAGCAAATATTTTTAAACCGATTTTGCAAAACACTGGCGGCAGCCAGCATAAACGGCAGATTCCTTTCAATCTCACTATAACGGGAACCGGGAAGAAGACCCACCACTGGAATTGAGTCTGTTGCGTCTTTTAGGGGGTCATCGGGCAGCGGAGAATAGGAATCCAGCAACGGATGACCGACAAATGTAGCAGGAACATTATGGGAACGATAAAAATCTTTCTCAAAAGGTAAAATCACCGCCATATGATCCACATTCTTCTCGATTTTACGAATCCGGCCGGAACGCCATGCCCAAATCTGGGGGCTGATATAATATAAAACAGGGACCCCGTGTTTTTTGGCAATGGTTGCAATATGAAGGTTAAAATCCGGAAAATCGATTAAAATAATTAACCCCGGACGGCGCTCTCTTAAAACATTTTTAACAGATGAAATCCCTTTAACTACTTTCGACATCTTCGAAAAAACTTCCGTAATTCCCACCACCGAAAGTTCAGCTGCATTCATCAGGATTTCAACACCTGCCGTTTTTAACTCCGGTCCGCCAATACCGGAAAAAAAAAGAGAAGGGTCTTTTTTTTTCATGGCCCGGACCAGTTGGGCGCCATGTAAATCCCCGGACGTTTCACCGGCAATAATCACAACGCTCTTTTGATTTAAAGCTGCATTCATGGTTTTTTTTATCATTTAATCCGGGTGGTTGATTGACGAATCTGCTGCGTAATACTCAATGCCATTTTCAATGCATCGCGGCCCATCTGACCGGACACTGCAGGGGCCTCACGATTTTCAACACTATGAATAAAAGACTTTATCTCTTCTTCAAGGGCATCCCCTTCGGTAAAACTTTTTTCTTCCAGGTGCATACCGGGGATGGGACAATTATCATCCCCTTTGCCAGGCCTGACATGAATAATGGACCGGTTGGCAAAATCGACTGAAAAATATCCATCCTTTTGAAACAAACGAATTTTTCGTTCATTTTTGTTTGATATGCGGCTTGCGGTCACATTGGCAACCGCACCGTTATCAAATTCAATATGGGCATTGGCAATATCAACATTATCGGAAACAACAGACGCGCCCATGGCATTACAATATTTAATTCCGGACCTGACAAAATTTAATATCAGATCAATATCATGAATCATAAGATCAAGAACAACGCTGACATCCGTACCTCTTTCCTTGTAAATTCCAAGTCTGTTCGATTCAATAAAAATCGGATGATTGACGATATCTTGAATCGCCGTTACCGCAGGATTAAACCGCTCCAATTGGCCGACCTGAAGAACAAGATCTTTTTTATCAGCTATTTCGATCAGCTCGTCAGCCTCTTTGACCGTTGTTGTAATCGGTTTTTCAATCAATACATCAATATCATTTTCCAAAAATGCTTTTCCGATTTTAAAATGCATGGGGGTTGGAACCGAAACACTGACTGCATCCACATTGCCAAATAAATCCCTGTAATCTGCAAACGCTTTCACACCGACATTTTTGGCGATCTCTTCCGCCTGAGACTTATTTGTATCAACAACACCCACCAGTTCCACATGATCCATTTTTGCATATTTTTCGGCATGGAACTTACCCAGATACCCGACACCCACCACAGCGGCCCTGATTTTTTTCATTAAACGCCTCTTTTTATGTTGTTCTTGCCATGGCGACAATGGATATACCCCATTGATCGGCAAGCTGAATCATTTCCTCTTTATCAAAAACCAGGGATTTGCCGGCCTCGATTACCAGTACCGTTGCGCCGGATTCATGCATTGTCCGGATGGTCTGAGCTCCCACAGCCGGCACATCAAATCTGAAATCCTGCATTGGTTTACAGACCTTTACCACTACCGCATGCCCTTTACACAGTCGCCCCCCCCGGGAAATGGTGCTGTCCGTACCATCAATCGCCTCTACCGCCATTACCGTTCCATTGGAGACCACCACACATTGCCCGATATCAAGTCCCCCAACCCCTTTTGCCATCTTCCATCCCAGGTCGATATCCGGCTGTTCCGCTTTGGTGGGTTTGCGTTTAGTCCAGCAACCATCACGGGCCAGAAGCTCAGGGAGTAAAAATGTTGAGGAACGAACAAGGATTCCTTCATCTTCAATAACTTTTGCAAAGGCTCTTAACATTCCGTCATCATGCGTATTATGGCGCATCTCAGCAATCAGGGACAGAGCCTTCATATCCGGCCTGATATCAAGAATTGCACCCGGCTTTTTGATTGCACCGATCATCACCGCTTCAGTGATTCGATTTTTTTTAAAAAACTTTATCAGCCGCTTAATCTGTCCGATATATATTGTTTCAACGACCTCTACATATTCTGCTAATTGCGTATCGGTTTCATTATGATAGCCAACGGCATAAACAGAAAAACCTTTATCAGCGGCTTTTTTTGCAAAAAGAATCGGAAACGACCCGCTTCCGGCGATTAATCCAATCCGTTTATTCATTATTATCTTGTAATCCCCCGCTGGGTGGATTTAATAAAATTTACCAGATTAAGAACTTCAGGGGTATTTTCGACTTCTGCAAGAACCCGATCAACCGCTTCATTAACAGTCAATCCTATCCTAAAAATAACGCGATAGGCTTTTTTTAATTGCATTAATGTATTCTTGGAAAGGCCGTGGCGTTGCAATCCCACTTTATTTAATCCATGAAGCGTCGCGCGATCACCGGCTGCAATTATATACGGGGGGACATCCTTTACCA
Organism: Desulfobacterales bacterium; assembly: GCA_029933295.1. Lineage (GTDB taxonomy): Bacteria > Desulfobacterota > Desulfobacteria > Desulfobacterales > Desulfosalsimonadaceae > JAOZOL01. Next base: position 13,975 of record JAOZOL010000011.1, read on the forward strand.
CGGCTGATTTTCCACCAATATAAGCATGATCTCCAATTCTGACAAACTGATGAATCGCCACCAGCCCTCCGATAATAACATAATCGCCGATGGTAATGTGACCGGCCAGGGTAGCGTTGTTTGCCAGAATCACCCCTTTACCGGTTTTGCAGTCATGGGCCACATGGGTATAAGCCATTAAAAAATTATCTTCTCCGACTTCGGTCACACCGCCGCCGAATTCAGTCCCCCTGTTTAATGTGGCAAATTCCCTGATAATCGTATTGCGACCGATCTTTAAATATGTTTTTTCCCCTTTGAATTTGACCGCCTGGGGCACGGCCCCGAGGGATGCATATTGGTAGATCTGACAATTGGGGGCTATCTCAACAAATGGATCAATGGTCACATGGGGTCCGATAAACGTACCTGAACCTATGGACACGTTCTCCCTGACAATCGAAAAGGGACCGATTTTGACATCAGAATCGATTTCTGCGCCGGGATCGATAATGGCTGTTGGATGTATCATTTTTCTCCTCCGATTATAGCCAGAAATTTGGCTTCTGCAACACGATTTAAACCGACAAACGCATTGGCATTCATTTTAATAACTTTCGCCCGCTGCTTGGCAATTTCCACTTCAAAAACAAGTTGATCTCCAGGGACTACCGGTGCTCTGAATCGCGCTCTGTCGATTCCTGTAAAACAAACCTGATCATGTCTTATTTCAGGCAGACTCTCAGCCAGCAAAAGGGCCCCTGCCTGAACCAGCCCTTCAATAATCAGTACACCCGGCATGATCGGTCTGCCCGGAAAATGCCCCTGGAAAAAAGGTTCATTGATGGTGACATTTTTTATTGCCCTGATTTTAACGCCCGGCTCAAATCCCAAGACCCTATCAACAAGAATAAAAGGATAGCGATGGGGCAACCGGTTCAAAATGGCCTTGATATCATATCCCTGTTTCATTTGCTGTTCCAATTTTTATTTTTTAATAAATGCATCCATACGCTTCTCAAGGACTGCGACTTTCTTTTTTAATTCAGGCAGGCGGGGGATGATCTGACTGACGCGAAGCCATAATCGATGGGGCATTTCAGGAGTTCCTGATACCACTTGACCTTCGGAAACAGATCGGGTCACACCTGCCTGCGGGCCGACGGTGACACGATCACCAATCGAAAGGTGACCGCCAATACCTGCCTGACCGGCAAGAATAACATTTTTACCGATTGTCGTACTCCCGGCAATGCCGACCTGGGCAACAATCAGCGTGTTTTCACCGATCACCACATTATGAGCGATATGAATATGATTGTCCGTCTTCACGCCCTGCTTAATCCAGGTTTTTCCGAAAGTCGCCCTGTCAATGGTATTGCAGGCCCCGATCTCCACGTCATCATCAATCACAACGATGCCCAGTTGGGGAATCTTATAGTGTTGCTCACCATCCGGGACAAAGCCGAACCCGTCGCTGCCGATAACAGACCCGGGATGAATAATCACCCGGTTTCCGACAACACATCCTTTAAGAATCGTGACATTTGGAAAAACCTCAACATCATCGCCGATGCAGACCCCTTCGCCGAAGACAACATGGGGATGTATCATGACACGGCTTCCGATTGTTACATTATCGCCGATTACTGAAGAGGGACCGATACAGCTATCCGAACCTATTGAAACATTTTTGCCGATACAGGCGTTGGGACTGATACCCATGTATGGCTGCGATGACGGGAAAAACAGATGCATGATCCTGGCAAAGGCAAGGCGCGGATTATCTGACTTTAGCAGATTGACTGGAACCTGCTGCTGATAACTTGCCGGAACAATTACTGCACCGGCATCTGTATCACTGATTCTTTTTAAAATTTTAGGTGAATCGGCAAAGGTAATATCATGTTCGCCGGCCGCATCAAAGGGTGCAATCCCTTTAATGACCTTTTTGTGATCTCCATGGACCTCACCGTTTATCCTTTCGACCAGTTCGGCCAGGGATATTTCCATGCCAGACTCCTCTTAAAACCGAAAATTATTTGGAACCGCCGTATTGTTTATTATATTTTTCAATGATAGTACCGGTGATATCAATAGCTTCCGGGTAATAAACAGCAGCGCTCTTTTCAATGATCAGAAGGTACCCACCCTCTTTCCCGATTTTTCCGGCAATATCAAAAATCTCTTTTTGTAATTTTGCAACATTTGCGGCTTCAAGTTCTCTAAATTTTGTTTGAAACTTTTTCTGCAGCGTTTGAAAATCATATTTCTTAATTTCCAGTTCCCGCTGCTTTTCTTCACGCTTTTCCTTGCTCATCACCATGGCTTCCCGGCTCATCTGATCCGTGAGGCTCTCAATTTCAGATCCCAGAGCTTTGAGGCTTTTTTCCATATCGCGGCCTTTTGTCTGCATCTCAGTCTGGACCGACTTGCCGGCTTCAGATTCGGTCAATACTTTTTGAAAATCAACCACCCCGATTTTTGCCACATCAGCCCCATAGGCCGGCAGCACAAAAAAAACAGCCATTACAATGGCCCCGACAACACCTATCTTATTTACTCTCATCTAATCATCCCCTTATTTAGTTAAAAACTTCCGCCAATGTTAAATTCCCATCGCCCTGAATCTTCTCCCGGTTTTCGATCAAGAATATATCCCCGTTCAAGACGCAACGGCCCCATGGGAGAGAACCACCGGATGCCGAACCCCGCGCTTTCCCGCAAATTACTGTAAGATTTCGCATCATCATCATCCGACGCCCATGCATTCCCGGCGTCATAAAAAAAAAGGCCCACAAGCCCGCTGTCCTTTAAGATGGGGAACAGATATTCAACATTAAATTGAACAAATTCCGTGCCGCCGATATCTATTGTTATCGGTGTACCATCATCATAATCTTCGCCGGTATCAATCCTGGGGGTGATTTCCCGCCAGTCAAAACCCCTCACGGAATTAATACCGCCCAGATAAAACCGGTCGTAATCAGGGAGTTCTTTCCCCGAATTTCTTGTCACGTATCCTGCCTCTGCATGTAAAAATCCGACTGTATCCCAAAACAATGGAAAATACCAGCCTGTCTCAGCGGTCACCTTTGCGAATCCAATACTCCCTCCGATTCCGGTGTATTGTAGTGTTATCCGATGCTTAGAACCTTCACTGGGGTTAAACGGACGATTCCTGGAATCATAAACAAGGCTTATGGAAATTCCACTTTCGACGTTGCTTCCCTCGATATCTTTTATATATGGATTCGATTCCCCTTCTGCTGAAAGATTATCAATTTTACTGACATCATAGGCATACCCGACATAACCGCGGGTATAATCAAAAACCGGATAACCGAACTGAACCCCCCCGCCCCTGCTGTCCCGGTCATAATAATCATAATCCCGCTCGGATTTATAGGCATTAATCCCGGCGGATAAGGGAATGTCAAACAGCCAGGGTTCGGTAAAACTCACTGAAAATGTATTTGAGTCTCCCCCTATCTGAGCTTTTGTTTCCAGAAACTGGCCCCTGCCTAAAAAATTCCGTTCAGATACGGATGCCATCACGTATGGCCCGTCAACACCGCTGTATCCGCCACCGAAACTAAACGTGCCGGTGGCTTTTTCAACCACTTCAATATCTAATATCATCTGATCTTCTGCGGTGCCCTTCTGGGGCTTGACCTTAATATCTTCAAAAAAATCAAGGCGGCGTAAATCGCTGACACTTCGTTTTAAGCGTTTGCTGCTGTACAGTTCCTGTTCATAAACTCTTAATTCACGACGAATGACCTTGTCCCTGGTTTTCGTATTCCCATGAATGATGATCTTTTCAAAATAAACCGGTTCATTTTGCTTAATATGAAATGTTATATCAATACTTAAAGTTTCAGGGTCGGGCTTTATTTCAGGGAAAATATCCGCATGAGCATAACCGAGATCCGCATAAAGATCCGTCAGAGCCAGGACATCCTGTCTGATGGTATCCCGTTTGTAATAGGGTTCCTTGCCGATGTTGACATGTTTAATAAGTTCTTCTTTGGGATAAATAAAATCACCCTTTAGGTCGACGTGTCCCATCTTAAACCGGGGGCCTTCGCTGATCTTGATAAGAATATTTATCCATTGCCCCTTGTATTCAACCTCAGGTTCAGCAACCCTTGCTTCAGCATAACCGTTATTTTGATAAAAAGCGTTTAATTTAAAAATATCCTGCTGCAACTCATCTTTGTTTAACTCTCCCGAAGAGGTAATCCAGGACCAGAATCCTTTTTCCGACGTTTCCATTAAATCTTGTAATTCATCTGAATCATAGGCTTTATTTCCGTCAAAGGTAATCTGCTTGATACGGACCTTTTCCCCTTCTTCTATATTAAATTCAAGATTGGCCTGATTATGCTCCAATGGATCGATATTATAAGCTACCTTTACGTTATGATAATTTTTTTCTTTGTATAACGATTTAATTATTTTAATATTACGCCGTATCCTGTAAATATTTAAAATTGAACCGGTGCTTATATCTATATTTTCATTAATCTCTTCGTCATCAAAGATAGTGTTGCCGGAAATTATGATCTCCCGAATTGTGGGTTTCTCTTTTACGATAAAAATAACCGTATTCCCCTCATCCCCTTTTTCGACTTCAACCCGGGCATCATCAAACCAGCCCATGGCAAAAATGGCAGAAAGATCTTCAGACAATAATGCCTCGTTATATACATCCCCTTTTTTTGTCTGTATCACCCTTAAAATCGCATCATCTTCGATCCGCTGATTTCCCTGTACAACTATCTCCTTAACCAAAACCGCATCTGCTGCAAATACAGATATGGCATTTAACCCCAGCAAACAAAAAAACAACAAGCCGATCCAGTTTCGCACACAGCCATCAGATCTCATTTAAATTTCTACCAGTTTCCCTTCCACCAGAGTCATCTGCTTATTCATGTACTCTGCAAGTTTCATATTATGGGTCACAATAATCATTGTCATATTGTATTCATCATTTAATTCAAACAAAAGATCGTGAACCTGATTGCTGTTTTTTTTATCCAGATTACCGGTGGGCTCATCGGCCAGTAATAAAACCGGCTTAAGTACAAGGGCCCGTGCCAGGGCCACACGTTGCTGCTCCCCACCGGACAATTCTCCCACACGGTGATTCATCCGATCAGCAAGTCCCACCCGGACAAGTATCGATTCCGCTGTTCGTCTTAAATGACTCTTTTTCAATCCATTAATAAGACCCGGCATCATCACGTTTTCAATGGCGGAAAATTCCGCAAGAAGATAATGAAACTGAAAAACAAAACCGATGGTTGCATTCCGGAAATCAGCCAGTTTTCTGCTGTCATATTCAAACACATTTTCCGATTTATACAATAACTTGCCATTGTCAGGACGATCAAGGGTGCCGAGGACATGAAGAAGCGTTGATTTACCGATTCCGGATTCACCGACAATCGCGATTGTTTCACCGGCATTAATTTCAACGGATAAATTTTTGAGAACCTCAATTTTTCCGCCATTGTTATAATAACTTTTATCAATATGCTTTAAGCAGACCAGGGGCATTGAGCTATCTATAAAATTTTCCTTATTAAGACTTTCCGGATTATCCATATCGAATTGCCTCAACCGGATTGAACCTGGATGCTTTAAATGCCGGATACAAGGTTGAAACAAAACAAATCCCTAATGCTGCGGCAACAATGACAAGCACATCGAAAAATTCAAGCTGAACAGGAAGACTTGTAAAATAATAGACATCCCCGGGAAGCTCGATAAATTTATAATGTTTTAACACAAAACAGCCGATCGTTCCCAAAACGACGCCCAAAAGCGTCCCTATAAAGCCTATGGCGAACCCTTTAAAAACAAAAATTTTCCAGATACTCCGATCGGTCGCCCCCATTGCCTTTAAAATAGCGATATCCTTGGTTTTACTCAGCACCATCATAATTAAACTGCTTGCTATATTAAACGCCGCCACCAGAATAATGAGCGTTAAAATAACAAACATGGCTTTTTTTTCCAGCTTTAACGCTGAAAAAAAATTTTGGTTCATCTGCTTCCAGTCAAGGGTCCAATACGGAAATCCCAGATCAGCGACAATCGTCTTAGATATTTTATCAGCTTGATAAATTTCATCCACCCGGACACCGATGCCGGAAACAGCGTCTCCTGTTCTGAGCAATTGCTGGGCAGTCTGTAAATGGATATACGCCAGAGAGGCATCATATTCATAAAATCCGGATTCAAAAATTCCGGTTACTTCAAATCGCTTCATTACAGGCATATGACCGATGGGAGACATCATGCCCTTGGGGGATATCAGATAAATCATCTCTCCTTCTGACACACCCAGTGTTGAGGCAAGTTCTTTCCCTAAAATAATACCAGGCGCAGAAGCACCAGGCCCGGTCATTATCCGGGGTTTTAAGCTTTTTATTAACCTTGCTTTGTCAAATCCTTTGATCGGCGTCCCATCAGATTCCGGATCGACCCCCCTTAAAACCGTACCGGAAATCCCTGATGCGGATCTCAACATAACCTGGCTATATACAAAAGGCGATGCCGATAAAACCCCCTTCGCAGCCTTGATCCTTTTTATCACATCCTTATAATCGGTAATTGTCCCGCCATGACGCCGAACAATGATATGTGATTCAACGCCCAAAATCTGTGATGTAAAATATGATTCTGCCCCGGACATTACTGAAATAACAATAATTAACGCCATCACGCCAACCGTGACGCCTGCCATGGAAAGAAAGGTGATAAAGGAGATAAAGGCGTGCCTGTGTTTGGCCTTAAGATAACGGCTTGCTATAAAATACTCGAAAGACATTGCCTCATCCGTAAAAAACGCATAAAAGGTTATGATTTCTCAGAGTGTTTCATATGCGGAAATAAAATAACGTCCCGGATTGAAGCCGAATTTGTCAACAGCATGGCAAGTCTGTCAATACCGATCCCTTCTCCTGCTGTGGGAGGCATGCCATACTCCAGAGCCCTGATATAATCTTCATCAATCATTTCCGGGGTTTCATCCCCTTCTTCTTTGGTATCTAATTGACGCAAAAATCTGTTTTTCTGGTCTTCCGGGTCATTTAATTCCGAAAATCCGTTGGCAATCTCACGCCCGGCGATAAACAGTTCAAACCGATCCGTTAAATCCGGATTTTCCCTGTTCCGGCGCGAAAGAGGAGACACCTCTACCGGATAACCGGTAATAAATGTCGGCTGAATCAATTTGGGTTCCACAAGGATATCAAATAGTTTAGTCATTATTTTCCCGATTCCGACAGATTCCCGCGCCTGATCCCCAAAGGGTATGCCCTTTGACAGGCCAAAATTCATTAATTTTTCTTTGTTCTCAAAAAGCGCAGGATCAACACCGGCAATTTGCTCAAGGGAATCCAGCAGGGGGATGCGTTTCCATGATTGACTAAAATCAATGAGCTCTCCCTGATATTCCACTTCTGATAAACCGTTGACGCTCTTTGCTACGGACTGAAACATTTCTTCGGTTAATGTCATAAGATCTTCATACGTGGCATATGCCTGATAAAATTCCAGCATTGTAAATTCAGGGTTATGCTGCGTGGAAATCCCTTCATTCCTGAAATTGCGGTTAATTTCAAAGACCCTTTCAAAACCGCCGGTAACCAGTCTTTTTAAATACAATTCCGGCGCAATTCTCAGGAAAAGTTCCATGTTAAGCGCATGATGATATGTTTTAAATGGCCTGGCATCCGCCCCGCCGGGAAGGGGTTGCATCATGGGCGTTTCGACCTCAAGAAAATCACGATCAATCAAAAACATCCGTATGGCATGAACCAGTTTACTCCTTTTAACAAATAAATCACGAACTTCCGGGTTCATAATCAGATCCAGATATCGCTGGCGATATCGCTTTTCAGGGTCCTTTAAGCCATGAAATTTTTCAGGCAGGGGCCGCATGGCCTTGGCGATCAATCGCAATGAATCTGCTAAAAGCGTCCATTCCCCGGTTTTTGTCTGAAACATGGGCCCGGCCATTCCGATAAAATCACCGATATCCATTTTTTTATACAAATCATATGCGTCATCCCCCACCTTATCCTTTCTGATATAAGCCTGGAGCTGACCGGTCCGGTCCTTAAAACGGAGAAAGGATGATTTCCCAAACCGATTGATCGCCATGATCCGTCCGGCGACGGAAAATCTTGTGTCTTCACTTAAATCAGATGATTGACCGTCCAGAAGTCCCTGGATATCTTTTACAGTATGTGATACCCGATAATCATTTGGAAAAAGTTCAACACCTGATTCTATTAATTTTTGGATTTTTTCTTTTCGTTGCCCGATGATATCTTTTTGCTGCTTCATTTTAATTTTTGTCCGATATTGCTAAATAAAATATTATTGCCTGGATTTTGCACATTCATCCGGCTTGCTATCCCATTTACCACCCATAGTCAAGACTTAGTTGCTCTGTATTTACCTTGAATAATCTTCAAGACTGCAATATTTGCAATGCTTGAT
>JAOZOL010000522.1 GCA_029933295.1 Desulfobacterales bacterium
TGATTAGTTTTGACAATAATATCCTTATATCAGGAATTTGTAAAGAAGCGTTTTATAGTAGTTCTCATAAATATTTTCCGGTTGGTAGTCTTTGCGAGGAGCGTCAGCGACGAAGCAATCCCCTTCGACAATGAGATTGCTTTACTTCGTCCGATGTCATTCAAACATCTCTTTTAAAAGAGTCAAGAGCAGACCCCTTGATTGAAATAACTTCTATAGAGTAACAAATATTTACCACAAATCATCAGACAAAAATTTCCGGTTCCCGCCGCGTACCGGTAAACGCGACCTCCAGTTCATGTTTATGCCGTAAATAATTTTCATCATCAAAATATTTCGCCCCGACAGGACATTTTTTGACGCAGGCGCAGCACTTAATGCAAATGCCTGTGATTTTGGAAACATCGTCTGAGTCAATTGATCCCATGGGGCAAATCTCGGTGCAGAGCCTGCAGTCGATGCAATCGCTGCTTGTTTTTGGCGTAACCTTAAGGATATTGACGGGATTTCCTTTTTGATCCTTCGGTCGGTAATATTCTCTGTAAGGTTTATTCCCTCTTACGACAACAGCCGTTTTTTCACCCGGTATCTTTGTTTTATCAAATATTTTAGCAGCAAAATCAGCGGCCGCAGCCATATCCTGTTCGTCGGGCCTGTCGGCCCCGAGCGTCGTTGAAAAGGAATGTTCGCCTACAAATGCGCCACCGGCTATCACATTAAAACCGTTCGACTCAAGAATGTCCCTGAACTCTATTAACGCATCATCATAATCACGGTTTCCGTATAAAACAACGGCGACGGCCGTTGCCCCGTTACCGGAAATTGTGTTTAAGAATTTCAGCAGCACATTCGGTACGCGTCCGGCATAAACCGGAATACCCGCAATAACAAGGCTGTCCCTGTTAAAGGAAAAAATTTTTTCCCGGGCCTCCGGCAATGTAAAGTCAATATTGCCGACCGGAATGTTCCCGCCGGAATGTTTTGCAATGTTCTCCGCAATACCGGTTACAATTTTCTCGGTTGTGCCTGTTGCGCTGAAATACAGTGTTTTGATTTCCTTTTGCATTAATTAAGGCTTTCTATTTGAAATTCATTAGCTTCAAAAAAACAGCAGTTAAAAGATAAATGCTTCTTTGCAAAACATTGTCATCAAACCATCTCTGCAAAAGAAGTCAAAAATGGATCTGACCCCTTTACCATGAGATGGGGGACCGCTAAAAAAAATCCCTGATATGAACACATTCGTATCAAGGATAACTTTCATTTCCTTTTTCCTCGGGCTTTCAAAATGGCATTATTTAAATCAGACTTTTTAATTCCGGCTTGTTTTCCCTTTTTTCTGGCTTCAGCAATAAGATCGCCAAATTCATCAAGTGTTGGTGGTGCTATGTTTTTCAGAATGACAACGTCCTTTTCGCCAACTACAACAAATTGAGCACCAGCCTTTAAATTCAGCTGTTTTCTAATATTTTCAGGAATAACGACTTGCCCTTTCGAGGACATTTTTGTTGTTGAGACATTAGCCATAATAGACCTCTATGTGGTTAATTGATCTTACTGGTAAGATTTTATGACTACTGGAGCCAAAATGTAAGGTTTATTAATGGTATTGATCGAATAAACGTATAAATCCACCGATCGTTTTTTTACAAGTCCGTTAGCGGTTCAAACAGATATTCCAGCCCATTTACCTTGATTTCATAAATATTTCTGA
>JAOZOL010000523.1 GCA_029933295.1 Desulfobacterales bacterium
ATACCCAGTCGTTTACCGCTGTCAACATCATGAAGGACAACAAGACGTAACTCAACACTGGTCACTTTGTCACGGCCATCATTTTTAGCTGTTAGAGGAGATTCCCGAACTGTACGGATTTCCTCGCTTATGAGAAAACGAGAGCTGCCAGACTGTATACCGCTTTTGAAAGAGGATTCAGGGATTTTTTGCAAAGATTCCTGGCTCAGATACTTGGTCCAGGTAACAAAATCAGCCTGTTTATTCAGGGTGCTGAAAAAATGAATACCGTAACCTCCCCGGTCAAATACGAGGATTGGACGTTTAATTCCAAACTCTTGCAGCATTGCTGCACTTCGAGAAATGATAGGCCGAAAGTCAATTTCGTTTGACTCAGTAATAAAAAACAATGGTCGTCCCTGAAGATCCGTCACCATGTAAAGTTCATTACCTTTCATCACTGTTTTACGAACAGTGTGGTATCCTTTAGCTATCACCTGCAGACCAAAATATGGGAGAAAATGACCATCAATAAAAAACACCTCTCGGTCAATCCGTTCCTGTTCAAGAAGAATCCTGGCAAACTGATCAATCAGTTGATCACTCAAATTCAGCTCGCCCATTGCAGCCAGATGATCACGGAATGTCGATTTTTCAGGTATTCGTTTACGCCCAATGAGGAGTCCAAGCTCAGAGGCATTGATAAGTTTTAACGCCTCAATAGATGGGACACCCTGTGCTATACTATGAAAAAGAGTACCCATAATGTCGCAGCCCTGGTAGGTAGAGTCTGCATTTACAGGAAAATTATCCATCAATTTTTCAAATTCGATTTCGCCTAAAAACAGGTGATGTATCAGGCCGCCCGCAAAAAGACTCACTATCCCTTGTTCCAAATTATTGACCAGCTCTCTTTCCGTATCACCTTTTGCTTTAACAGACGGTTGGCTGGCGCATTCTTCAGCTATTTGTTTACATTCCGGCTCTGAATCGAAATCGAACCAGAGATTTAACTGTCGCTTGTATTCTTTCTCTATTAATTCAGCCTCATGAGCCAGTTCAAGTAATTCTTTTTTTGATGGAATGGTATCCTGGCTTTGCTCTTTCTCTACTCGAATACGGGCAACTGCACTTCTTGATACTGGTGTGGACATATCTGCAGCTGCCTGGTCAGCAATTTCCTGATCTATCCACGCTGGATATTTGCGAATTAATTTTTTTATATGTGATCTGAGTTTACCTATATATTTCAAAGGGTTCTTTGACCCTCTGTCGTCGTGAAGAGCAGCCTCAAGACCTAAAAGATTTTTTACTCGCAGAAGCTTGAAAATCGTGTTGCGATGAAATCCACAAATCTTCCCTGCGTCTTTCTGGCTACACAGTTTCTGCTCACAAAGTTCAATTGCAGCGAGTTTACGCTCAACGGATTCATTGATGTTAAAATGAACGACTGGCACAGCATCCAAAAAAACGTACATGATAACATGGCCGGGATCTCTATTAACACGATTCGGTACGAGTAACAGATTGCCAATTTTTCTACTTTTGATTTCCATAATTGCATTATGGAATAAACATTAAGTTTTTGCAAGGAAAATTTTAAAAAAATAATGATGTAATTTCAGATATATAACTTATTGCAAAAAGCAAAATGCACACGTTCACCTGAGAAATAAAAGTGCAATAAAATCAATATGTTACGTGTAGGTGGTTGGATTTACGATGATCTCTG
>JAOZOL010000134.1 GCA_029933295.1 Desulfobacterales bacterium
GTGGTAATTCATTACCATGAAAAGCTTTTAACGACGCCATCAAGCTTGGTCAAGATATTTTCGTATGGCCGGCATAACATAAATATCATCAAGGGGAAGATTTCGAATGCAATCAGCCAGCACTTCAACTTTTTCACGAATAGCCAGATGTTTATCCATGATAAAAAATTGTTCGTCTTTAATTTTACATAATCCGCTTTTGGCATTCACCCCTGTTTTTCTGAAATTTTGTTCAATTACCGTTATTTCAAATTTACCGGAAAGCTCTTTTAAATGTTGATATAATTGAGTTGAGTTCATATTCCGTTATTGTTTTAAAAGTTTTTAACTTCTATCTTTCGGCCCCCAGTCTATCCGTCTATTTTGTAAATATAATTGAAAATAAGTCTTGTTTCAATTTTTTTTAATACAAAATCCTTATTTCTTGCATATCGCAATTCGTGTGTTATTTTATATTTGTATAAAAAACGATGGAATCGATGTTAATATGTAATTTTAATAAAGTTTATGGAGGTGAAAACAATGGCTGAAACCTTTTCCCGTCAACGAATCGATGTTCGATCCCAGGTGCTGGTAAACAGTTTTGTCCAGAGCGTTTACAACTGGATGGCCATCGGACTGGCTCTCACCGGCGGTGTTGCATTTTATGTGGCACACACGCCTTCTTTAATGCGGCTTATTTTTTCAAACCAGTTGATATTTTTTGGTTTAATTATCGGTGAGTTGGGCCTTGTTTTTTATTTAAGTGCCCGTGTACAAAAAATTCAGGCATCAACAGCCACAGGATTATTCATGCTGTATGCAGCTCTAAACGGTGCCACCTTATCATTTATATTTTTAGCGTATACCGGTGGTTCAATTGCCTCCACTTTTTTTGTCTGTGCGGCGACGTTTGTGGCTTGCAGCATTTTCGGCATGACCACAAAAAAAGACCTGACATCCTTGGGCGGCTTCATGACGATGGGGTTGATCGGCATTATCATCGCATCGGTTGTGAATCTCTTTATTCACAGTTCCGCCATGCAGATGATTATCAGCTACATCGGCGTCCTTGTTTTCGTCGGATTAACGGCCTATGACACCCAGAAACTAAAGCATATGGCACTGAGCCAGCCGGCAGGGCTTGAAGCGGGCGTTATTCGTAAAGGGGCGATTATCGGTGCATTGACACTTTACCTTGATTTTATCAATTTATTTTTGATGCTTCTGTATATCTTGGGCGGCAGAAGAAATTAGAGTTTGCACGCCAGTGGCACGCTTCAGGTCGCCATTTGAAAATTTGCGGACAAGGTGACTTATCAATAAGTCCGGGCTATAAATATGAGTTCACATGTAACACTATGTAGTGGAAGGCTTTAGCCTTCCACTACATAACAAATGGAGGTCTAAAGACTCCGCACATGGTCTGGATTTTCTCATGTGTGATGATCTGGGCATTTATTGAATCCCTATTACTTCTGAAACCACATCTGCAATATCCCGGCAGTATTTCTGAGTAAGCGCTTTATCCGGACCCTCAACCATTACCCGGCAAATTGGCTGGGTACCTGAATAACGGACAAGCACCCTTCCCTGATCCTTTAAGCAGGATTCCACTTTTTTGATGGTATCTGTTACCTCGGGAATGCGATCAATATCTGTTTTTTTGCGGACATTGATATTCATCAATACCTGGGGAAATACTTTCATAATTTTTACAAGTTCGGAAAGCCTTTGTCCTGTATCCTGCATAACCTGAATCAGACGAAGGCCGGTGAAAATACCGTCACCGGACGTATGGTGGTCTAAAAAGATCATGTGCCCGGAATCCTCTCCGCCGATAATCGCATTGGTTTTAATCATTTGCTCCAGCACATACCGATCACCCACATCCGTAATAACATGATTTATATCCATTTTTTTTAATGCCTGATGCAAGCCCACATTACTCATGATCGTGCTGACAACGGTATTATTAACCAGTTTGCCCTGGTCTTTTAAATATTTTGCACACACGGCAAGGATCTGATCGCCGGTTATCGTTTGTCCGTTTTCGTCCACTGCGATGAGCCGGTCACCGTCTCCATCAAACGCAAGCCCTAAATGTGCGTGTTTTTCCAAAACAATTTTTTGTAATGTTTCCGTGTGTTGTGATCCGCATTGCTTATTGATATTTTTGCCGTCCGGTGACGCAAACAAGGTTTCAACTTCAGCGCCGAGTTGTTTAAAAAGTTTGGGGGCGACATAAGACGTGGCGCCATTTGAACAATCTATGATTATTTTCAATCCGTTTAAAGAAAATCCGTTTTCCGGTGTTTGTTTAAGGAAATCAAGATAGTTAAAGTCCGGATTCTCAACAATTTTAACATTTCCGATATCATTATATATCAATTTATTATCAGATGAAACATAATCTATAACTTTATCTTCGATCTGTTTTTCCATCTCATCTGAAAGTTTAAATCCCTTGTTGTTAAATATCTTGATCCCATTATCATAATACGGATTATGGGATGCGGAAATTACAACACCTGCATCAAAGCCGCCGGAAGCTGTCAAAAAAGCGATTCCAGGTGTCGGCATGACACCGGCAAGATAAGCATCGCCATTTATTGAACAGATTCCGGATGCAATGGCAGATTCAATCATACCACAAGACACACGGGTATCTTTTCCGATGATAATCCTTTTTTTATCAGAATCCGTTTGAATAGTGCTGACAACGGCTCGCCCCACGTTTAACATAACTTCCGGGGTTATGGGATATTTGTTGGCGAGACCTCGAATCCCATCTGTTCCGAATAACCCTTTATTCATGCGACAAGATCCTTTTTTATTTTTTTAAACCGCCCATGGCATTTTCAACCATCTGATCAACGATTCCCTGCAACCAGAAACTACCGGTTTTTGCATCATTTTCGTCAAGGTCCCTGATCACCTTTAAATAGTTTTTTCCTGAAGTGTTTATAGCAGTTTGGATGGCGCTTTGAAATTGATTTCTCAATTGTTCATCGCCGATAGTCATTTGATGAGATTGAATCATATCGGATATTTCAGGCCAATTATGAACAATTTCATTGTCCATGCCGCTGGCCTCGGAAAATTTATTTACTAATTCATCAAGTCGTCTGATGCGTTCATTTATTGCAAGGGTGAGCTTTTGTATCAATCCATCAAGCAAATGTTGTGGAAACTGATCGGAAACAAATAAATAACGAACATGCTGATACCAGTTCATGAGCGCGGCAAGATTGGCAATATAAATAATGTTGTTTAAAAAAATCCGTTTAATATTGAAGTATTTGCCCGGAACATAAGCGATATTTCCGCCTTTGCCGGCATCGTTGACGATCAGTCGGTTGGGTCTGAGTTCATCTTTTCTGTAAATTGTTCCGGCAGCGATCGTTAAACCATACGTTAATCTGGTTGGTCCCACCAGGCCGCCCTGCCCGCCTAAAAATATCGGTGATTGATTAAGCATGACACCGCATGGCACATCTCCGATCAATGAGGGCGTTGCCTTATCCTGCTGGGGTGTAAAATTAAAATGAATATAAGAACTTCCTACTTCACTGTGATTCTTTTTATCCGTCCCCCCGGCCATCAGGCAATCGCAAAAATTAATCTGACTCCCCAGGGTTACATAGGGGAACAAAATCGTCTGTTTTAGGCCAACTGCGTGTGCGGCGCTTGCTTCTTCTTCAAAAATGGTCCCTTCCCTGACATGGGCGCATGATCCAAAGGCAGCATTTTTTAAAAATACGGAATCCTTAAAAAAACCACCGTTTAATCTTACATTCGGGCCGATATAACAATTTTCAATGGTGACCGGTGCTTCATAACCGATTACCGCTCCTGAAAGTATAAGGGTCTCTTTGCCAAAAATCTTACTTCCTGTGTGAATAATGACATTGTTGCCTGATATCCTGTCAGGATCAATATCATTTCCGATTTCAACACAATTCGGATTGGAGATTTTTACGCCCTTTTTTAACAATATTTTTTTGATATCTGATTTTTTAATGTCCATGATAATTCCATTGGATTAACGCGATAAATCATTATTTTTTAAGTATCGATACATTTGTCGAATCACAACTTGCTTTAACCATATTGCTTTGTTATGAATTTATTATATAAACCGATAGTTTAATATCCGTTAATGCTCGTTAATATCAGGGAATCCAGATTATGGCAAACATAATAAAACATCGTTTATTAACACGAAGCGACTTGGACGGGCTGGTCTGTGCGGTTTTGATGAAATATGTTGATATGATTGATGAAATCAAGCTCATCGACCATCCCAGCGTCATGCAGGAACGATCCGTGAAGGTTTTAGCTACTGACATTACCACCAATCTGCCCTATGTCCCCGGAGTCCACCTGGCCATCGACCATCATGTTTCAGAAATGATGCGTAACAAAGAAAACAAGCATCACATTATAGATCCCCGGGCCCCTTCGGCCGCCCGGGTTGTCTATGATTATTTTGGCGGGAAAAACCGATTTCCGGATTTTTTTGATGACATGATGGCCGGGGTTGACCAGGCTGATTCCGGGCAATTCACAAAAGAAGAAATATTGAATCCAAAAGGATGGGCCCTGTTAAATTTTCTGGTGGATCAACGCACCGGCATAGAAGAGTTCGGTAATTACGGGGTCGGAGAAGAACAATTCAAATTAAATTTAATTGAGTATTGCCGCCGCATGAAAATTGATGAAATACTTGAACGGCCGGAAGTCAGGGAGCGCTCAGAGGTTTATTTTGAATATGAAGATAAATACAAGCAACAGCTTCAGGCAGCTGCAACCATTCACAACAATATTGTCGTACTGGATTTCAGGCATCAAGAAATTAAATATCCGGTAAAATATCCGGGCAACCGATTTATTGTTTACGCCCTCTTTCCCCAGTGCAATGTATCAATCCTGCTCAGGACTGATCCGGAAAACAATAAAACAATTTTTTCCGTGGGCAAATCAATTGTCAATAAAACCTCGGATGTTAATATAGGCAAAATTATGCTTTCATATGGCGGCGGCGGTCACCGGGCCGCGGGTGCCTGCCACATGGACAGCAAAGAGGCTGATGTTGCCTTTAAAAAACTTCTTTCTTTATTGATGAGGTGAAACCATGACACACGGCAATTTAACGTTTTTACCGGAATGGCGCCAACTGGCATCCTGTGCAAAAAAAATTTCGCGTCCGGAAAATCATTTAAAAAATCTGATAAAACAGAAAAACCGGATTGAAAAATTTTCATTACAATCCGCAGGTTTGTTTTTTGATTTTTCCCGCCAGCGAATAGATGATACGGCATTGGACCTTCTGGTCAAACTTGCTGAAACAATAGATGCAACAAAAAAGTTTAATCAGATGATGGGCGGAGAACATGTCAATACCACGGAAAACCGGGCAGCACTACACACAGCGACCCGGAATTTTTCAAATAAGCCGGTATCAGATAACGGCCATAATGTCATGCCGGATATTATTCGGATCAGGGAAGAAATTAAACAATTTTCCAAAGATGCTGCAAGCGGAAAAATTACCGGTCAGACCGGTTTGGCTTTTACGGATGTGGTCGTGATCGGCATTGGCGGCTCCTATCTGGGGACTGAATTTGTGGCAACAGCCCTGCAACACCATGCAGATAAGGGGATTAAACTCCATTTTCTGTCAAATGTAGATATCGATAATTTCGGCGGGATTGCAGAGCGTATTTCTCCTGAAACCACGTTGTGGATTGTTATTTCGAAAAGTTATACCACCGCTGAAACAAAGGCCAACGAAAGTCTGGTGATTAATTTCTTGTCACAACATAATTTGGAGCCTAAAAATCATGTGGTGACGGTTACCAGCAAGGGAAGTCCCGGAGATGATCCCGCTAATCCGGTTTTGAAAACATTTCACATGTTTGATTTTATCGGCGGCAGATACAGCGTCACATCAGCAGTGGGCGGTGTGCCATTAAGCCTTTTTCTGGGATATGACAGGTTTGAAGCGTTTTTAAAGGGCGCGGAGGAAATGGATATTCATGCAAACACAGCGTCTGTAATGAAGAATATTCCGCTCATGGCCGCATTAATAAGCATTTGGAATAATAATTTTCTGGGATATCCGGCCCTGGGCCTGATCCCCTATTCTTCCGCACTCGCAAAGCTCGCCCCGCATGTTCAGCAGCTTTCAATGGAAAGCAACGGAAAGTCGGTCACAGCCTCCGGTGAACCTGTCGGTATCGACTGCGGGACCATTATTTTTGGTGAACCCGGGACCAATGCCCAGCATTCTTTTTTTCAACTGGCACACCAGGGACGTGCATTTCCCATTGATTTTATCGGTGTGGTCAATCCGTATTACAAAGAGTATACCGACAAATCAAAAGGCGTTACCAATCATCAGGAACTATGGGCTAATCTTATCGCACAACCCCAGGCCCTTGCTGAAGGTAAAGATGACCGCATACCGGCAAAAAATTTTTCAGGCAATCGTCCGTCTTCAACAATTCTGATCAATGACTTGTCACCGGAAAACATCGGACGGCTCCTGGCATTCTATGAAGCAAAGACGGTTTATGAAGCATTTATTTGGGGCATCAACCCGTTTGATCAATACGGTGTCGAACTCGGTAAAACCATGGCCACAGATATCAGGGATGAAATGGTCCGAAAAAATAAAAATCCCGATTACCGGTTTGATAATCGGGATCCCATTAAAAAATTCTATTTAGAAACGCTATTTAAAA
>JAOZOL010000524.1 GCA_029933295.1 Desulfobacterales bacterium
TATTTTCAATTGATAAAAAAGCTCTTATCAATTTTCATGCAAAATTCAGGTAATATAACGTTGGTTCCGGTTACATACAGTGCTACGAATCGGCAGCTGCCGCTTTTAAGCAGGTCAGCAGTGCATTGGCAATTTCCGGCAGTTCATCTGTCTGAATGGTTCTCATATCCATTAAATACATATTATCTTCGATTCTTCCGATAATAGGGGGTGTATTTTTCCGCATGGTTTTTTCAATAATGGCGGCACTCATGCCCTTAATCCGAAGGCCCACGCATTTGCTCGGCAGTTCAAACAACGGGAGCGATCCGCCGCCTGCTTTTGAGGCTGAATCGATCACATGGGTTGTCAGTCTTGAATCGTCTGTTTGATTCAGCATTGCTGCAAGCGCAGTGGCTTTTTTCTCTATTTTGTCGATGGGGCAGGTCATCATTTGCAGTGTCGGGATGGCGGAAATGGCTTTTTCTTCATCCCGATAAAGCCTCAGGGTGCTTTCCAGGGCGGCAAGGGTTAATTTGTCTATCCGCAAAGCGCGGGTCAGCGGGTTTTGCCTGATTTTTTCGATAATGCTTTTTGCGCCGACTATGATTCCCGCCTGGGGGCCGCCAAGCAGTTTATCGCCGCTAAACGTAATAATGTCCGCACCGGTATTTATCGATTCTATGACAGTAGGTTCCCGTGACAGACCGTATTTAGAAAAGTCAATAAACGTGCCGCTACCGAGATCTTCCATGACCGGAAGATGGTGCTGTTCTCCCAGATCAACCAGTTCTTCTAGACCGACATCTGAAGTAAACCCCACGATACTGTAATTGCTGGTGTGGACTTTTAAAAGCAGACCGGTCTGGTCATTGATGGCCTGTTTATAATCGAATAAATGGGTCCGGTTTGTGGTGCCCACTTCTTTCAAAACAGCACCGCTTTTTGCCATGACATCGGGAATTCGAAACGATCCGCCGATTTCTACCAGTTCCCCCCTGGAGACGATCACTTCGCGGTTTCCGGCAATGGTGTCCAGACACAGGAGCACTGCGGCAGCATTATTATTAACAACCATTGCTGCTTCGGCACCGCTGATTTCGCAGATAATATCCTCGACAATGGTGTATCGCAGGCCGCGTTTGCCGGACGCCAGATTATACTCCAGATTGGAGTAACCTTCTGATACGGTAGTGATATGCTCAATGGCTGATTTTGCCAGCCGCGACCTTCCCAGGTTCGTATGCACGACCACACCGGTGGCATTGATGGTGCGGGTGAGATTCAATGTCATGGCTGATTTTGCCACGGACTTGACCTGTTTGAGGATGACGGTGTCTGTCAGTGCCTCGGACAAAAAATCCTGGTGATTAAGTATTTTGGCACGAAGGTGATCCACGACCTGCCGGACTGAAGCGGTAATTACCGATTGTGGGATATTTTTCAGCTCCTGATCAGCTTTTGCTATTTCAAGTATATGGTCAACGCCGGGAAGCTTTTTCAATAATAATTGCTGTGCCGCAGTGACAGCGGATTTTTTCCCCGATTTTGTCATGGCTACATCCGGTTTTAAGGGTATTTTAATCTGTGTGTGCAATTAAGTTTGTATTTTTCCAGCTTAAATCATAGTAATCATGATTTCATATCATTTCAGGAAGATAAATTTCAACTATTTATTACCTGAATTTTGCATGAAAATTGATAAGAACTTTTTTATCAATTGAAA
>JAOZOL010000525.1 GCA_029933295.1 Desulfobacterales bacterium
TTCGCTATGCAGATGCCAGTTCAGACGATATTGCCAAACAACTCATTTCAGAGGTAAGCATCTTCAGAGGAGAGTTCTCCCGAGATGATGATATCACCTTGATGGTGATCAAAGCCTGTTGAGATAAAAGAAAGGATCTCTGCACATGTTAAATTTACACCAAAAATCAATTCAGGCCTTCTTTGACAATCAAATTGTCGGGATGGTGGAAGTCGACAATCAAGGGAGATATATTCAAGCCAATCAACGCTGGCTGGAGATGACTGGCTACCGGACAGAAGACCTCAGAGAAATAGGCTTTCAAACCTTGACCCACCCTGATGATTTGCCTGAGCAATTATTACTGGATAAAGATATACGTGAAGGAAAAAGAACATCATATCGGATGGAAAAACGTTATATCCGTAAAGATGGAACTATCTTTTGGGCAGACCTTTCTGTTTCAGGTGTGCATGATGACAATGCCACCCTGACCAGTTTCCTTGGACTTATTGTCGATATTAACGAAGAGCGAGAAGCTACAGAAAACCTACGACAAATACAAGAATTACAAGCAACATTGTTGGATGCTTCACCCGATATCATCTGCTACAAAGATGGCGATGGTCGCTGGTTGCTGGCAAACAAAGCCGATTTACAACTTTTTCAACTGGAGGGAATTAACTATCGGGGGAAAACCGATGCAGAACTGGCTCCCTATAGCCCTTTCTATGCCGAAGCATTCAAAGCTTGCAAAATGACCGATGAAAAAGCCTGGCAATCAGGGAAACTGTCAATAGAAGAAGAGATTATTCCGACACCCGATAATGGTGAGAAAATCTATGAAATTGTTAAGAGCCCCCTATTTTATCCCGATGGCCGCCGTAAGGCACTTGTTGTTCTTGGTCGCGATATTACCCAGCGCAAAAAAAACGAAAGGAAGATAAAGGAGAGCGAGCAGCGCTTCCATAACATCCTCAATCAGATGGAACATGTCCCTGTTCAGGGTTATGATGAGAACCGTCAGATTATCTACTGGAACAACGCCAGTACCCACCTGTATGGATACTCTGAAGAAGAGGCACTAGGGAGAAAACTCGAAGATCTGATCATTCCGGAGCATATGCGTGATGCTGTTATTCAATCAACACAGCTCTGGGTAAACGACAACCAGAAAATCCCTGCCGACCAACTCATTCTTTGTGATAAAGATGGAAACGATGTTCCTGTTTACTCATCGCACCTCATGCACACAACAGAAACGGGGAAAAAAGAGCTGTTCTGTGTCGATATTGATTTGCGGCTGATCCGACAGGCGGAAGATCAAATTCAAAAGTTAGCAGCAGCCGTTGAACAATCGGGAGAAACCATTGTTATCACCAGCCGCAATGGGACGATCGAGTATGTCAACCCAATGTTTTCGACTGTGACCGGCTACAATCGTGAGGAAGCGATTGGCCAGAACCCACGAATTCTCAATTCTGGAAAAACAGACCCCGCAGTCTTTCGAGACCTATGGCAGACCGTCACCCAGAAAAAAACATGGAAGGGGCGCTTCATTAACAAAAAGAAAAGCGGTGAGTTGTTCACTGAAAATGTCACCATTTCCCCGATTCTCAACTCTGCCGGGACAACGACCAACTATGTCGCAGTAAAGCGAGATATCACCGAACAACTATTGACCGAGGAAAAATACCAACAGGCACAAAAAATGGAGGC
>JAOZOL010000135.1 GCA_029933295.1 Desulfobacterales bacterium
TTATGCAACGAACTTGGTCAACTACATTTAATATGGAGACTCAGTTCGTTGGAAGGTTCCATATGGCCAAGAAAATAATCAGCAAAGTCAAAGAAATTATGGATCAAAAAGGTATTACGACTGCTGAATTACGGAATAAAACCGGCCTGCCCCATGTTGCAATCTCAAACGCCTGTTCCGCCAGGATCGAGTTTAGCGGTTTGAACATATTAAATAAAATCGCATCTGCAATGAATGTCTCAATCAAAGACTTATTTCATGAAGTGGACCAGGTAAAGCATGTCAAACCGCAACGCAGGAAAAAAATGACCGGTGATGCAAATATTTCATCGGTTACGAATCAACTGATCAAAATGATCATGACAATGTCAACAACGGATAAAGACAAGTTGCTTACAACATTTAATAAGCTGAAAAAAACACCGACCCAAAAAGTAAATATTTCAAACATCACCACCGAGTTGATTCAATTAATCACAAAAATGTCCTTGGAAGATCGATGTAAAATACTGGGGGATTTCATATCATATACCGGCACGACAAAAAGAAAATATGGCCGGAGAGAATTTATCCGTTCAGTTGATTTTACCGTTAAAACTTCTCTTTACCGAGGGTATACAAAAAATATCAGTCGCGGCGGTGTGTTTATTGAAATAAAAAACGCAGGCACACTGTTTGCCGCCGGTGATCCCATCAAAATGAACCTTGAACATCCCGAACTACACAGAAGCTTTAATGTCACGGGTAAAATCATAAGAACCGCCAAAACCGGTATTGGTGTGGAGTTTGATATCCCGTTATAAAGCCTTTTACAAAAATCTTATTGATACATACTTTCTATTTCTTTTGCGTATTTTTCATTAACAATGCGGCGTTTCAATTTCATGGTCGGCGTAAGTTCGTTCCCTTCGATGGATAATTCCTGGGGAAGGATGACAAATTTCTTAATGGTCTGAACGCGGGCCAGAGTTTTGTTGACTTCATCAACCTTTTCCTGGAGATACGCATTGAATTTTTCGCACCTGGCGGCAGATGCTGAATCTTTTGCAGGGCTTCCGGCTTCATCAGCAGCAACCTGTTCGACCTTTTCGGGATCAAGGGTAAACAATGCCGTTAAATATTTTCGTTTCTCACCAATAACAACCGCCTGACTCAAAACCGGAATTGCTTTTAATTTTCCTTCGATAACCTGTGGTGGAATGTTTTCGCCGCCGGCGGTAATGATCAGCTCTTTTTTCCGATCCGTAATTTTTAAAAAATTTCTGTCATCAATTATACCCACATCCCCGGAATGAAGCCATCCATCTTCGTCAATGGTTTCTTTTGTGGCTGCTTCATTTTTAAAATAGCCTTTAAAAACATGTCGGCCCCGCATTAACACTTCACCATCGTCGGCAATTTTCATTTCAGTCCCAACAATTGCCGGCCCGGCCCATCCGGTTTCGTATTTAAAAGGTTCTGGAACAGATACGGTTCCAGGCCCGGTACATTCACTCATGCCATACACCTCGGTAATGGGAATACCCAGACTCAGAAAAAATTCCAGGGTATCCATGGAAATCGGCGCGGCAGTGGAAACAAATATTTTGCATCGGTCAAGCCCCAATTTTTCACGCACCTTTGAAAAAACCAATTTGTTAGCCAGACCGTAGAGAAATGGCATGGGTTCGCCTTTTTGATGCGCGTAACCTCCTTCAAGCCCTTTTTTCCGTGCCCAGGCAGCGATTTTTTTCTTCAATGGCGAATTTTGCGCTCCAGCAGTCATCATTTTGGCCTGGATCTTTTCCCAGACACGGGGAACGCCGACAAAAACAGTGGGATGGACTTCCACGAGATTTTCACCTAATTGATCAATGCTTTCCGCGAACCATACTGTGCAACCTAGAATATAGGGACCATGCAGACTGACGACCTGCTCGGCAATATGGCTTAAAGGAAGGTAACTGATAATATGTTCATCAGGGCCTGCATCCATGAGACTGAGAGTTTGGTTTGCTACATATATAATATTGTCATGGCTGATCATGACCCCCTTGGGCATGCCGGTTGTGCCGGACGTATAAATCAGTGTGCAAGTATCATCCGGCTTCTGTGCTTTGATGCGCTTTTCAAGTTCATCTTCTGAAACTTTTTCAGCGAGCTTTGACAAGTCAGACCAGGCATATACATTATCATCCGGATCAGAACCGTTCATTAAAACAATTGCCTTTAAATCCGGAAGCTGATCACGAATTTGCTTAAATTTATCCAGTTGCTCCGCATTTTCCACAACAGCAATATTTGCTTCACTATGTTCTGCTACGTATTTACATTGTTCAGGACTATTTGTTGTGTAAATTCCACCGGGAACAGCTCCGGCAAATATGCCGGCAAGATCACTGATAAACCATTGAGGACAATTATTTCCGAGGATGCTGACGGCCTTTCCTTGTTCGAGACCAAGAGCAATAAACGCACGTGCAGTAATTCTGACCTGATTATAATACTCCCCCCAGGTCGTTTCTTTCCATTCACCGCCGATCTTCATATGTAAAGCAACCTTGTTTGCATATTTGTCTGCGGTTTTTTTCATGGCTTCCATAATTGTTGTCTTCATAAAACCCCCTTCACTTTTTTAAAAGTTGATGAACAAGAAACAATTAATTTATAAACGCCAGTATTGAACCCCATTTTTTTCCAACTCCGAAGGCTCAAGTATTGCTTTTACATCTATGATACAACCATTTGATTTTAATTTATTTAAATACTTTTTAATCGGTTCCTTTTTATAGACATTATGACCAACGGCAAAGATCATGGCATCCAGTCCGGTCAGTGCATCCCAGTCTGTCAAATTAATGCCGAAAAAGGCCTTTGCTTCTTTTTCATCTGCAAGTGGATCATGAACCATGGGTATCAACCCATAGGATTCAAGCTCTCTGACAATATCAATAACCCTGGAATTTCTTAAATCAGCGCAGTCTTCCTTAAATGTTAATCCGAGAATACCGACCCTGGCGTTTTTGATATCACGGCATGAGCGGGTCATGAGCTTTACTGTCTTTTCCGCGATAAATTTTCCCATATTGTCATTAATTCTTCGGCCCGCCAATATCACTTTCGGGTGATATCCGGTTGTTTCGGCTTTGTAAGTCAAATAATAGGGATCAACGCCGATACAATGGCCGCCTACCAGGCCTGGCCGAAAGGGCAGAAAATTCCACTTGGTCCCGGCAGCTTCAAGTACATTTATGGTGTCAATCCCCAATTTATCAAAAATAACCGCCAATTCATTCATCAGGGCGATATTCAAATCCCGCTGGGTATTTTCAATCACCTTGGCCGCTTCAGCGGTTTTAATATTCGGCGCCCGATATATACCTGCGCTGATAATCGATCCATAAAGATCTGCCAGGGCATTAAGGGTTTCTGGATTATCAGCGGATACAATTTTTACAATACTGGTAAGGGTATGTTTTTTATCACCGGGATTTATCCGCTCCGGAGAATAGCCCACATGAAAATCCTGCTTCCAGATCAGTCCTGACTCTTTTTCCAGGACAGGAACGCACACCTCTTCCGTGGTTCCCGGATAAACCGTTGATTCATAGACAACCACCACGCCTTTTTTCATGAACCGCCCGACGATTCTGCTCGCACTTTTTAAAGGGGAAAGATCCGGCTGACGGGCATTATCTATGGGGGTCGGCACTGCTATAATAATATAATCAGCAATTGAAATCCTTTCGGGATCAATTGTAAATTCTATCTTATCTGCTGCTTTTAATTCATCTGCCGTCAGCTCACCGGTGGGGTCTATATTTCGCTTATAGGCCTCAACCATGTGGGCTTTTAAATCATATCCAATGGTTAAATACTGCTTCCCAAATTCAACTGCAACAGGAAGCCCCACATATCCGAGCCCGATTACCGCTATAATAGGTTTGTTTTCAGCCATATTTTATATAAACCCTTTCTTGCCTAAAAACAACAGGATTTCCTGGGCGGCCTCCATTGGTGTCATAGCCGTTGTATCAATACGCAATTCCGGTGATTCCGGTTCTTCATAAGGATCATCCACACCGGTAAATCCCTTGATAAGCCCTGCCCTGGCTTTGGCATACATACCCTTACGATCACGTTTTTCACACTCTCCAATGGGCGTTGACACATGCACCTCTACAAATCCGCCGTATGCTTCAATCTCCTGACGCACTTCGTGACGGGTATACTCGTAAGGCGCAATGGGCGCACATATGGCAATCCCCCTGTTTTTGGTAATCTCGCTGGCAACAAAACCGATTCTCCGCACATTGATATCCCGGTGTTCTTTACTGAAAGACAATTCATTAGACAGGTTCTGGCGGACAATATCACCGTCAAGGAGCGTCACCGGACGGTCACCTATTTCAAGAAACATGGAATACAATACCTTGGCAATCGTCGATTTACCTGCGCCCGACAATCCGGTTAAAAAAATGGTAAACCCCTGATGCCGGGGAGGTGGATACGCTTTTTGAAGCTCTGAGACAACCTCTGTAAAAGTAGCCCATTCCGGTATGCGACGGCCTTCCCGAATACGGTCACGAATATCAGACCCGGTCATAAAAATTGTCTGCGTACCTTCCGGAACCTGATCGATGGAACGGTATTCGTCCTCAAAAGGCAGATACACTACCTTTTCAAATGATACAATTTCAACCCCCATCTCTTCGCTAAACTCTTCGGCAAGGCGGCTTGCCCGGTCACTTTTATAAAACCCTTTACCATTAATATCAGCACCGGGGCTGGCATGATCATGTCCCACAATAAAATGCGTACACCCGTAATTTTTTGCAATGATCACATCTAAAAGGGCATCTCTGGGGCCTGAAAGACGCATTGCCAGGGGAAGCAAAGACATAACATAAGAATTCGGGGGAAAATGACTGGAAACCGCCTGATAACATCTAACGCGGGTATAATGATCAAAATCTCCGGGCCGGGTCATGCCGGCAACCGGCAGAAGCAGCAAATTAGCCCGGGTCTGCCGCATGGCTTTGGTACTCATTTCAAACAAAAACCGATGAAGGGGCTGACGGGTCTGAAACCCGACGACCCGGTGCCATCCGAGCTTGGCATACATCGCCCTGACCTCTTTCGGGAAAAGGCGAAGCTGTTTAAAATCAAAATGAAGCGGCAGGCTGATGACTTCCAGGTGTCCGCCGACATAATAATCACCGGATTTGTTAAACAAATACGACACACCCGGATGTTTTGTATCAAGGGTTTCAAATATCTGTTGTGCTTCCTTTTCACGGTCAATGGGCCACACATCTTCGATATGCAGTACTGCCAGCAGAAACCCTTCCGGATCCCTTAATGCGAGAGATTGGCCTGCGTCAAGATTAACCGCCAGAGATTTTGGAATATCCAGACATATGGGAAGCGACCACAGAATATCGTTCTGGAGCCGCATGCGATCTAAAACAGATTCATAGTCAGACCGGTTCATGAAACCGGTAAGCGGAGAAAACCCGCCAATGGCGAGAAGTTCAAGATCGCAAAGCTGGCGGTCATTTAAAGCAATATCGGAAATATTTAATGCAATGTCTTTTAGCAATCGGGCGCGTTCTTCATCCACCAGCAAATTAACCAGCCGGCCGCCATGGGCATCCTTGATTGAAGCGGTCATTTAATTTTTACCTTCAAAAAAATTTAGTTCCACAAAAAATTAATGCTTGCCGTTTGACACTATAAACCAGGGGTTAAGTAAATTTTCTTTATTATATACCAGTGGCTCGCCGTTGTCACTCTGGAATACCAAAGCCCCGGCATTTTCCGCAATAGCGTGACCGGCGGCCGTGTCCCATTCCATTGTCGGGCCAAGTCTTGGATACACATCGGCATTCCCCTCTGCAACCTGGCATATTTTCAACGAACTCCCGGCAGAAATAAACTCAACCGTTCCATGTTCTTCACGTTTTTTTGCAACATAAGCCTCAAGCTCCGGCGTGGCATGGGATCGACTTCCCACAATGGTATACGGCCGCTCTGTTTTGGGCTTAATGTCAATAAGAACAGATCTATCGACTATCTGATCTATTGACGCGACATTAATATCACTGAAATCCTCAATCTCCATGCGATACGCTCCGAAATCTTTGGCTGCAAAATACAATCGCTGAAATACCGGCACATACACGACACCCAGGACCGGCGTCTGCTTGTGAACCAGAGCGATATTAACGGTAAACTCATCATTTCGTTTGACAAATTCCTTTGTTCCATCCAAAGGATCAACAATCCACAGATACTCCCATTCCTTTCGTGTGGCATAATCAATCGTTTTGCCCTCTTCGCTCAAAATCGGAATATCAAACCGGGTTAAATGAGAGGTAATAATCTCATGGGACCGCATATCTGCCAGTGTTAGAGGAGATTTATCTGATTTTTCCTCAACTTTAAAATCCTGATGATATACATCAAGTGTGGCAATTCCAGCCTCAACAGCAGCAATAATTGTGGGTAATAAATAAAATTGGAGATTCATGGCCGTATTGTCCGCATTTTAAAATATGAAAACAGGTATTATCGTTATATTAATCTTACGCATCAAAATAACTTATTGATTTCAAAGAAGATATCGATATAAATAAATATTGTCAACCTACCTAATTGTATCATCGAAGTCAATATATAATTCACGCCGAATTTTAGGGG
>JAOZOL010000136.1 GCA_029933295.1 Desulfobacterales bacterium
GTTTAAACCACCTGTCAAACATAAAAACTTAACGTTTCTGTTAAGTTTCAATATGTTAAAAACCATCAGGAATAGCTCCGTCGAACCGCTTTAATCCATCCATCATAAAGCGCCTGGCGTGTTTTTTCCGGCATCTTTCCCTCCCACGTTTTATCAATGGCCCACTGTGCTTTCAATTCAGATTGATCTTTCCAGAATCCCACCGCAAGCCCTGCCGCGTATGCGGCACCCAGAACAGAGGTTTCCCGGTTTTTAGGGCATATGACAGGGGTATCCAAAATATCCGCCTGAAACTGCATCAGCAATTCATTTTGCACCATGCCCCCGTCGACCTTTAATTTTTTCAATTTAATTCCTGAATCCTTTTCCATTGCCTCAAAAATTTCTTTTGCCTGAAATGCACAGGATTCCAGTACCGACCGGGCAATATGGCCTTTGTTGATATAATGAGTCATGCCTGTGATCAATCCGCGCGCATCACTTCGCCAGTGCGGGGCAAAAAGCCCGGAAAATGCCGGCACAAAATAAATCCCCCCATTATCGTCCACTGTCAGCGCAAGGGCCTCAATATCGTGCGATTCTTTAATCAACCCCAAATTATCCCGCACCCACTGCACAAGCGACCCGGCAATGGCTATGGAACCTTCCAGCGCGTAAACCGCAGGCTGATTACCGATTTTATAGCCGACCGTTGTAAGAAGGCCGAATTGGGACTGAACACTTTTTCCCCCGGTATTTAACAGCATAAAACACCCGGTCCCATAGGTATTTTTTGCTTCACCGGGGGTAAAACAGGTCTGGCCGAAAAGGGCTGCCTGCTGGTCGCCAAGATCACCGGAAACCGGAATTTTATCTCCAAACGCCCCGGATGCGCTCGTATATCCGTATATTTCACTGGAAGATTTAATATCAGGGAGCATCTGTCTTGGGACGCCCATTATGGTTAACATTTCCGGGTCCCAGTCCAGTGTTTCAAGATTCATCAGCATGGTTCGGCTGGCATTGGTGACATCCGTTACATGAACACCGCCGTCCGGCCCGCCTGTCAACCACCAGATCAACCAGGTATCGATATTTCCGAAAATTGCGTCCCCGGCGTCAACTGCTTTTTTCACCCCATCGATATTGTCAATGATCCATTTTATCTTGGGGCCGGAAAAATATGTTGCCAGGGGCAGTCCCACTTTGTCCCGGAAACAATCCATATCACCGTTTGCGGCCATCTCATTGCACAATGCCTCTGTGCGGGTATCCTGCCACACGATGGCATTATAATACGGCTTGCCGGTTTTGGGATTCCAGACAATGGTTGTTTCCCGCTGATTGGTAATCCCGATGCCTGCCAATTGATCGCGGTTAATCGCCGCTTTCTGAAGTCCCCCTTTAATGCAATCATTGACCCGGTCAAGGATCTCTGTGGGATCATGTTCAACCCATCCGGGCTTTGAATAAATCTGCCGGTGTTCCAGCTGATGCGTGGATATGATATTGCCTTGATAATTAAAAATAAAAAACCGCGAACTGGTCGTACCCTGGTCAATCGCTCCAATAAATTTCTCAGTTGCCATATTCATTCCCCTCCATTTTTTTTACAAGTGGACAGTTTTTTCTAACCTTTTAAATTTACATATCAATTAAAAAGGGTAAAGTTTTTTTTAAAATTATTTTCATCCGGTATAAAAAAATATCAGAAAATTTATTCGCAATATTGCCGGCATTTTTTTCAATGTCACATTGCCATCTATATGATGTTAAAAATTTTTTTTGATATACATCATGTTGTGTGCCATATAATATTTATATTGATTTCTCTGAAACAAGTTGATATTAGTTAAAATTGACAATCGGTTATTAAAATGATATTTTAATTAATTTTAAATACTTATAGCTAATCATAAACATAAACAAAATGCTGCGCATGATAAAAAAGGATTCAAATATGGAGGAAGTTAAAACCATAGATACACAAAAACAAATGTTTACCCAGCTTCCATTTATGCCTCGATTCCGATGGCAATTTGCCTCAAATACAATGAATCGCCTTAAAACATTTAGTAAAAATTCAGTCCGTTTATTAACCAACGACCTGGTCACCAAGTGGTTCAACGCGACCTATAATTCATACAGCAGATTTTATGAGGGTCAGCTTCGCCTGGGCTTGCCGGTTTCAAAGGAACTCATTAAAACCCAGGAGGAAATGCGTTCCATTGCTGCCGGAAAACTTGCACTGACACTCTATCACATATTCCTTCGGGTAACCGGCACGCGGATTCCAAGAAATAAAATTAAATATATTCTGATCGGCGATCTGGAGGCCGGAAACATCAAACTCACCGAGAATGTAATTATTTTAAAAAAAAATCAGCTTAAATATCTCGTCATTCATAGATTAAAAATCCCGGCCTATTTTTTCACGGATATTTATGAAGAAGCAACCCGGCGGCGGATTCTCTTAGAGACCCTTAAAAAAAATCGTCTGCCTGCTTATTTCGACAGTGAGATTGAAGAAAATTCACAAAATGGACGCGGTGATTATGAAACAGTTTATTACCGGAACTATACGGATGAAGGAAAAGAGATAAAATTCAGAAGACTGGTCAGTATCGAGGAAGTCACATCCGGAGACAACCGCCCTTCCCTTGTTCTAGTCCCCGGATTTTGCAACAACAGCAATTGTTATGACCTGACCAATCAACAATCCATGGCCAAGGATTTAGCAGATAAAGGTCACTGGGTGTATCTATTTGATCCAAGGGGGATGGGCATCAATGAAGGAAAATTCGACCCCCTGTATACCGTCGATACTTTGATTGACTATGATCTTCCTTCGGTTTTACAATTTATCTCAGGAAGAAGCAAAAACAAGCCCTCCATCCTTATCGGACACAGTATGGGCGGCATTGTTTCAGAAAACATGGTGTTAAACTGGAATATCAGGCTACATTTAAATTCCATTAAAACTTTGACCAGTGATCAAAAAGCCTACTTAAATCAATTCCTCCCACCCGCCGATGAGGCTGCCAATAATTTAAAACAGGTCCACGCAATCATCTGCCTGGGATCACCCAAATTTTTTAATAAAAATTCACACGCCATTTTCCCTGCCATGCTCTGGTTAAACCATTTAGCCAGAATTTTTCACCTCCAGCATGTGCCGGTTAAAGACGTTTTAATGTTTATGATGCAGTTTCCCGTTCTTTCCGATATGACGCAAATGGTGCTAAACAGTAATATAGGTGAGTTAAACTTTATCATGTGCCCGGAAAATCATTACACCAACAAAGTGTTTACAAAAATGTATGTCCAGAGGGTTCTGGAATCAGTCCCTTTAGGGCTGGGTTTTCAGTTTTTAAAAGCAATATATAATGGCGAAGGATTTAAACGGATGGATCAGAGCCGTTTTAATTATTCAGCAAATCTTAATTATTTGCCGAAAAACATCCCTATCTTTCACTTCTGGGGTACAAAAGACCCGCTGGCTCCGCCGGAAAACCTGCAATACAGTAAAAACTACCCCCATCGGCTAAAAAAAATATATTATCTTGAAAAGCCAAAAGATATTGAAAAAATAAAAATTTCATCAAGGCGAAGCCAGGTCATCGACTTTGTGGTGGAAGGGGCGAATCATCTGGATCTGCTTTACGGAAAACTGGCTGAAGAAATTGTCAATCCTCTTGTCATGAAAATAATCGATGAAACATGGGGCAACTGGTCCTATGAGAATATCCGGGAAAAGGAAGGGGAAAGCTGAAAGGGGAAATGGGAAACCAAATTCGCACAACCGTTCTTTTGGCAATCATGACAGTCGTTATCATGATGGTGGGTAAAATGATCGGCGGCACGGGCGGTATGATGATCGCGCTGATCTTTGCCGGGGGCATGAACTTTTTTTCTTACTGGTATTCCGATAAAATTGTCTTAAAAATGTATAAGGCACGGGAAGCCACCCAGCAAGAAGCATCCCTGGTATACCGCATCGTGGATGTGCTTTCCAAAGAAGCCGGTCTTCCCATGCCAAAAGTCTATATTATTCCCCAGGATTCCCCCAATGCCTTTGCCACGGGACGTAACCCGGAAAACGCGGTGGTTGCGGTAACGCAGGGACTTCTCCGCATTATGAACCCGGATGAACTGTCCGGCGTACTGGCCCATGAACTGAGTCACGTTAAGCATAGGGACATTTTAATCGGTTCCATTGCCGCCACAATGGCAGGTGCCATTATGCTGATTGCAAATATTGCGAAATGGTCCGCTATTTTCGGCGGATTCCGCGGCGGTGACGATGATAACGGCGGCGGATTTATCGGTTTAATCGCCATGGCAATTATTGCGCCCATCGCGGCCATGCTGATACAAATGGCCATATCCCGTTCACGGGAATACCTGGCGGACGCAACCGCTGCTGAAATTACCGGAAACAGCGAAGGACTTGCCCGCGCCCTTGAAAAACTCGACGCTTATTCAAAACAGATCCCCATGCAAGCGGAACCGGCAACCGCCCACATGTTTATCACCAACCCGTTGGCCGGACGCAACCTGATGAATTTCTTTTCCACCCATCCGCCCATCGAACAACGGATTGCGCGATTGCGTGGAACAAAAATCGTCCGATCGGATGATTCCGGCCATTCGGGACCCACAGCCGGAAACAGCATGTCTGATCAGGCCCGCAATTTCTGGAACAATCTTTCTTAAAATTCGGTGTATTTTTTACGGAATCTGGATAAAAAAGAGGTTGATTTTTTTGTAACCATTGATCAAAAACCGTGGTTTTGTGTGGAAGCAAAATTGGCTGATATCAGTGTTGCTCCACGTTTGCCGTATTTTAAAAACAAGCTCAACATCCCCCATGCGTATCAGGTGGTTAAGACAACCGGAATTGATCGATTGATTCATGGCATCCGGAGTGGTAATCGCCCAAATCTATTTTTTATCTGTTATTTTCGTGCTGGTATGCAAACTTTTATCAACTTTCTTTAAGGCTTCTTTTATTATTGTTTCATCAGTACCGGGAAAGGTTACGGTCCTGGCCGTTTTATTTATTGTAACGGAATGGCCCATATCCAGCAGTATCTTTACAAATTCATCAAAATGTCCGTTATCAGAAAAATGAAGCGTTGCCACAACGCTCCGCCTGACGTTGATTTTTCTTTTTGACTGTTTAGCGGATTTTTTTGTCACCCCGGAGCGGTTAAATACGCTTTTAACTCCCTTGCCGGGTGATTTTAGTTTTGCTTCCGGATGTTTAATCAGCAGCGGCACCTGTTGAGCTGTTTCCAATTGCCGGTATACCTTTTCCGGAGAACGGATGATGTGTATATCCGGCCTTGCTTTTTCAACGATGTAATCCTCGATATACTTTGCGCCACCCTTGCTTTCAAGCAGGCTGTAACCCTCATAAAGAAGGAAGGTTTCGGCATGCCTGCTCCATGCTTCGAGTTCATTTACGACATTGCCGGGAAGCGGCTGCCGCGTAAACTCCCGAAGGCTTTTTACAGGGTCCAGAAAATCGTCTGCCGCCATGCTGGCGATCACTTTTTTTCTGGATAGTTTCATTATGGTGTGAATATCGCTGCCTTTAAAATCACAAAACAACGAGAGTGTATTGATAATCCGGACAGGGTAAAACAAAGACTCCACATGGATCTCAAAATTCGGCAGCACGGTCACGACAGGTTCCATGATTTTCTGCTGAATCGCCTGCCGGAAGCGGTCGGTTACTTTGAAAGCACGAATT
Organism: Desulfobacterales bacterium; assembly: GCA_029933295.1. Lineage (GTDB taxonomy): Bacteria > Desulfobacterota > Desulfobacteria > Desulfobacterales > Desulfosalsimonadaceae > JAOZOL01. The sequence goes on from JAOZOL010000136.1 coordinate 5,738, forward strand.
CGCCCCATGGAAGGTCTTTGCGGCAAATCCCCTTTTTCGTCATATGCAAGTTCAACGTATCCCATGGTCAGCGGAACATCTTCGAGGAATCGTTCCACATATCGGCCTTCCACTCGTTCAAAGGCGTTGCGGCTTGTCGGCTCTATGACTGTTTTAGGCCAGTGATCGCCGGGTTTTTGCTCTATGAAATTATGATACCGGTTTTTTTCGCCATAGCCCAATTTCGGCAATTTTTCAGGTATCAAAAAATAGGGCATGCTGGTTTTAATAAAATCGACCAGAGACTTGACGGAATACCATTTACCGGAAACGCATGGGGCAAGGAGGGACAAAAGAACCCGTCTAACACTTGGAAAATCAATTTCTTTCATCATACCGGTTGCACAGCCGCTTCTGCTAAACCGGTCAAGGATGCTTTTGGGTCCGTACGAAAAAAACTCACTCGCGCAGGGATCGGCCTCACTTATCATGCATGCCTGGATTTTACTCTCCTGCTTCTGCAGGGACAGGTTAAAAAAAGAAAAAATACGACTATCGTCCAACTTAATATAATTGTCGGGAAAAGACGGTGCGGAACTGCTATAGCCGGCATACTCACCTTCGGTGTCATATTGAATAAATTTCATCCGCCGGCATAGTTCGTCAATATTGGAAATCCACGAAGAATAGCCATCGGAGCGGGCTTGTTCAAGAGTATCTTCATCACCCATTATCCTTGCCAGGCGCAAAAGATCGGCCTTGGGAATCAGATTATCCCTATGTGTCCGCTTTATCCCTTTCAATTTTATATATTCGATAAACGAATTGATATCATGACGAATATCGACTTTATTGGCAACAATGGCCAATCCGTTCGGATTCATTTCAACAAGATGGTCTAATAGGTTCTCTTTCATAAAATTTTTGCCGCGTCCCTTAATTTT
>JAOZOL010000137.1 GCA_029933295.1 Desulfobacterales bacterium
CATAAAAGATAGGTGTTGATATGAATTTTCAAGAAGACCCCGACCACCGGCCAAAAGAGGCCTGCGGCATTTTCGGAATACATAATCAACCCGAAGCCGCCCGGCTTACCTACTTCGGGCTTTACGCTCTTCAGCATCGGGGGCAGGAAAGCGCAGGCATTGCGGTGGCTCGGGATGCGCATATTGATTTTCATAAAGGGATGGGCCTTGTTCCTGAGGTGTTTGATGACGCCCGTCTGGAATTTTTAGATGGACAATGCAGTGCCATCGGGCATGTACGATATTCCACGACAGGCGATTCGATACTGATCAATGCCCAGCCGTTTGTTGTCAATCATGGCGGTAAATCCTACGGGGTTGCACATAACGGAAATCTGGTGAATGCACATAAACTGAAGAAAGAATTGGAAGAGGAAGGGTCCATTTTTCAGACCACCATGGATAGTGAAATCTTTCTTCACCTGTTTGTCAAGAACCTGAAACATGGTTTTGAAGATGCACTGATTAATGCGGTATGCCGGCTGGAAGGCGCGTATTCTTTTGTTCTTTTGACCAGCCGGGGTGAAGTGGTCGGCATCAAGGACCCCAATGGGTTTCGCCCCTTATGCCTGGGGCAATTACACAACGGCCGATATGTTTTAGCCTCTGAAACATGTGCCCTGGATCTGGTTGAAGCGAAATTTGTCAGAGAGATTGATCCCGGTGAAATCGTTATTATCAACGATTCGGGAATAAAAAGCATTCATCCCCACAAGCAGATCAATCGGACCTGCTGTATTTTTGAATATATATATTTTGCGCGACCTGACAGTACCATCTTTGGAAAAAATGTGTATCAGATGCGAAAAGCCCACGGGCGGCGTTTAGCGAAAGAAGCGCCGGTGGACGCCGATCTGGTGATGCCGTTTCCTGATTCGGGCAATTACGCGGCTATCGGGTATTCTCAAGAATCGGGCATCCCCTTTGATCTTGCCATGATCCGGAATCATTATGTGGGCCGCACATTTATTCAGCCGACCCAGGGAATGAGGGATTTTAGCGTTCGCATGAAATTAAATCCCGTCAAAGAACTTCTGGCCGGTAAAGAGATTATTATTATTGAAGATTCAATCATCCGTGGAACAACGGCCAAAACACGTATTGAAGCCTTGCGAAAACTGGGTGTTAAAAAAGTTCACATGCGTATCAGTTGCCCTCCCCACCGTTTTCCATGCCATTATGGAATTGATTTTTCAACCCGGGGTGAATTGATTGCAGCCAGTAAAACAGTGGAAGAATTAAGAGAATTTCTCGGGCTGGATACCCTTCATTATCTAACATTGGAGGGGTTGCTTGAATCAACCGGAGTGGATGATCCTGAAAATAATTTTTGTAAAGCTTGCTTTGATGGTTGTTATCCTGTACAATTTGATGATAAGATATCAAAAACATGCTTGGAAATCAGCTAGTCGGTTTTCATGAATGTTGTATATCTACGTGTAGTTGGGTAAAATTGAACAATTGTTGCGGTGGTCCCTAACAACCTGAATAGGGGGCATATATGATTGAATCAAAGTATTTAAAGGATAATGTCCGAAATATTCAAAGACTATTGACAATTCCGGGGTTAAAGGAATTTGAAACCCGGAATCTGGCAAAGTTGCTTCGGTTGAGTAAAATTCGTGAATATGAAGACGGTGAATTGATTATCAAGGAAGGGGATGAAGACCCCTGGTTTTATTTTCTGCTTGGCGGCGGGCTGATCATCAAAAAAAACGGCATAGAGATCGGAAAAATTGATCAAATTGGTGAAATATTCGGGGAAATGAGAGTCATCGATAGCCTTACCCGTTCCGCTTCGGTGTATGCGGATGGCAAAACCCTGTGTCTTGGTGTGGATACATCGGCAAAAGGTCGCTTAAATACGGCAAGTGCCGAAGAACGAGATGCACGGCTTGACTTTTTACTTCTTTTGTATCGAATTTTTTCAGAATACATGTCCATACGGCTCCGTGCCACCAATGACGAACTGATTAAGGCAAAAGTGGAATCAAGCGCCTTACAGAAACTTTTGGAATCAAACGCTGATTAAAACCAAATGCCGGGCTTAGGGCTTACTTCTGTATGCATGAATAAAACCGTCTCATTTTCAAAACACTCTGTTAATGTTTTTTTTCATATTCTGACTAAGTGTAACTTAAGTTGTCGACATTGTTATATCAATCCTTCCCAGCACGGCAATGAAATCCTTCCCATAGAAACCATCATTAACTGGCTGGGCGCCTTCACAAACACCAATAAAAAAGCAAATTTAATTTTTCTCGGCGGTGAACCCACCCTTCACCCGGAGCTTGGACACGCTGTAAAAGCTGCTAAACAGATGGGATACGCGTCTGTTACCATTGACACAAACGGGTATCTGTTTTGCGATATTTTAACTAAAATCACTCCGGACGATGTTGATTTTATCAGTTTCAGTTTAGATGGCGCCACGAAAAAAACCAATGATCGCATTCGCGGTGACGGATGTTATGACACCTGCATTTCCGGCATCAAACAGGCGGTCCGGCGCAAATTTAACACCAGCCTGATCTTTACCATAAGCAATGAAAATGTCCATGAACTTTCTTTGATGCCGCCACTTATCAAGGATCTCGGCATTGACCGGTTTTTTATCCAGGTCATCGGTATGCGGGGAAAGTCCGCGAAACCTAAAAAAGATCGGCTCCAGGTGGATCGCAACACATGGCTGTCCCTGATTCCGGCGGTGGCTGCTCAAGCGGCGGACATGGGTATCACCGTTACCTACCCAAAGGTTTTTTTAAACAATTCCGATGTGTTTGAATGCGCGGGCCGGGTGGCGGACAATTATTTTATTTTTCCCAACGGCCGGGTTTACCGATGCCCTTTGTGCGAGGACTATCCAATTCACAGTTTTGAATTTATAGACAATCGATTAAAAAAACGGAGTAAAATTACCGAAGAGGATCTGTTTGCCTTAGATATTGCCGAAGGGTGCGTTATGAATAAGCTGGTTCAGCCGGACAATTTAAGTTACAATAAAGACGGGACTCCGGGATATAAGATTGCCTGCTGTCTGCTTAAGGAAGAAGTGCCTGGTGTTAAATCAAACAAGAAAGGGACTCCATGTTAAAAAATAAATCAGCGATCATCACCGGAAGTACCAGCAGCATCGGTAAAAACATGGACATTGATGACGTGGTCCTCAATGTCATCCTGGCAGCCCAGCCCACCAAAAAAAATGTTATCTTTGACGAATTAAATGCCCGGGCTCTGTTTCTGGCAGGTGATAATGCGGCCTCCATCAACGGCGCGTCCATATCCATTGACGGCGGGGGGCCGGCACAATGAAACAAACGGCCGCGCTACGCGTTACAAATCTTTGCAAAACCTTTGGTAAAAAAAAGGTTCTCAAAAATTTAAATTTTGAAGTATCGAAAGGCGGCATTATCGGGTTTTTAGGCCCGAACGGCGCCGGCAAGTCGACAACCATCAAAATAATCGCCGGCCTCGTGGCGCCGACCTCAGGAACCGTTGAAATCGAAGGCAAGGTCATGAACGGCAGGTCCCTGGCTGTTTTTCAAAAACTTGGTATCATGTTCGAAGCCCCGACGTTTTATAATTATCTGACGGCCCGACAAAATTATATGCTGCTAACCCGGCTGCAACAAAACAACGTAGTTGATATTGATCATATTTTAAAAATCGTTGGATTATCAGAATCAGCGGATGTTAAAGTGGGCGAATTTTCCCAGGGCATGCGGCAGCGCTTAGGGTTCGGCCAGGCGCTTCTGGTACAGCCTGAATTTCTGATTCTGGATGAACCCACAAATGCGCTGGACCCGATGGGAAGAAAAGAAATGAAAAATCTGATCCAGCGTTTGGCCCAATCTGAAAAAATGACCATATTTATTTCTTCCCATCTGCTTTTGGAAATCGAACAAATATGCACGCACGCGGTCATCATTCACGAAGGTAAAATTCTGGCTGCGGATGCGATCAATGATCTGAAAGAACACGGCATTCAGACTCTGGAAGACTATTTTCTGCAATTAATCGAAAAGGAAAATCGATGCTAAAGTTGCGATGTTTGCTCCTGTTTTTTGCCGTTTCTATATGCTGCATCCTTTGTCTGCCCGTAATATCAAATGCGAAAGCGAAAAAGGATTTTTTTTCTGTTTATGAATTAAATGTCAAAGGCGACTATATCGATTACTTAATGGAAGATTTAAACGAAGACGGCTTAAATGACGGCCTGTTTTTTCATTCCAAGCGGAAAGGAAGGACTGTTGGGCGGTTTTTTTCCGTTTTTTATCAACACGAAAACGGGTTTAACAAACAAGCGGATTATCAATTTGAAATTGACCCTGATGCTGTGGTGTATGATCTTGCGGATGTTGATTCAAATCCGGGAAAAGAAATTCTTTTTTTTAAAAACCAGGGTCTGTTTTATTACAAAATGATCGATGATCGCTATGATGCAACTCCCATTTTGCTTCTTGAAATACCCTCCATCTTTAAGCTTCCCGACAAGCTTTTTCTGGAGCGGATTGATTTTGCCCGGGATCTTAACAATGACGGAATTGACGAGATCCTGATTCCTCAATTTCATAATTATCTTATTTACAGCAAACAGCCAAACGGCAAATACGGGCTTTCCGCAACGCTGGATTGTCCAATGCTAAACAGTGTGATGTCGTTAAAAGAGGTGAGCCGCTATCTGATTTCCACGTTTCTGACCCCCAATACCCTGATTGTTGACTACAACAGGGATCAACGCAGCGATATCGTTACCATTCATGATGAATATCTCAAAATTTTTTTCCAGAACAATGCCGGAGAATTTTCCAATGACGATTCTGCCATCGTTAATCTTAATTTCATTTTAACCCAGGCGTATTCCTCAAGGATCGGAAACGGCAACATATACCAGCGTGATCGTTTTCAGGATAAAATGGGGATTACGTCCCTGGCCGATCTCAATAATGACGGGCTGTTGGATATGATCCTTGAAAAATTTTCAATGAAAGACGGGGCTTTTAATCCTAAAAAACAATTCCGGATATTCTTCGCCCACCAGGACCCCGACAATCCCCGGAACGGGGGAATTTTTAATAAAGTTCCGGACCATATCATCATTAACCGTGGATTTCAAATTCATAGCAAGATCGGGGATTTAAACAATGACGGCAAAATGGATATCTATATTCCGATCATTGAAATCGGCGTGTTTAATTTTATCACGATGCTGATCACCGGTGATATTGATGTAACCGTTTTGTGGTATGTCATGGACAAATCAGGGCATTATCATAAAAAACCCGATTTCGAGTTAGAAGTTACGGTTGAAGTCGATACAAAGGGACGTAAATTTCCGGTCTCTTCCATTGACGGGGATTTTAACGGGGACGGCCGAAAGGATTTTATGCGTGCCCAGGACGGAAAGTTGATGATTCACTATGCCCCTGATGACGGTGAACCCAAAGAAAAAGCAGATGTTGAATTTGCCGTCAAATTGCCCGACAACGGAAAAATGGTCAAACCGCAGATGGTGAATGCCGATGCCAAAAGCGATGTGGTCATGGTTTTTACGCCCAATGGCAAGACAATAAAAAAAGGCAAGGTGCAAATTCTAATAACAAAGTAACCTGACATCCACAAAGCTTTTCATGGTAAAGAATAACCACTGTATGAGAAAAACAACTTATTAATTATTTCAAACGATTATGAATGAGTTGTTTGGAAGAGAAAGCCATGTCCAAATTAAAAACACTAATAAAAATCGAATTGGAAAAAATGGTCTGTAAGCGGTCAACGCTTTGGATTGCATTATTTATTCTGGCCATTCAAATCGCGGCCGCTTTTTTCGAGCATTCAACCCTGCTTGCCGATGCCGATTTGGGCACTGGTTTTCGGGTGACGGTCTTTTCCCTTAAAATCTGCCTTCAACTGCTGGCATTGATCCTTTTAGCCTTGTCTTCAATGACCCTTTCCGAAGAAATTGCCACGGGAACCGCAAAAATCATTTTAGTCCGGGGTGTTAAACGCCGTGATTTTATTTTGGGAAAATTCATCGCTATGGTTTGTATAAGCACCGTGCTGGTGGGTTTTTATCATTTAATCGGTCTCATGCTGGGACATTTTCTGGGCGGTCTGGTGGCCGTCAAGGAAGGGGAATTTCTTTTGTTTTCGGCCGCAGACCTTTTTAAAGGGTTTTTCGGAGGTATGGCTTTAACGCTTTGCGCCGTAATTGCCCTGGTCGCCCTGGGCTGTCTTGTTTCCATCCTGATTAAAGGGTCCGGGGGTGCTGTGGGGACCGGCATTGTCATCTATTTTTTCATGCAGATCCTGTCCCAGATTGATCTGTTTCAAAAATACCTTTTCACGAGATACCTGTTTCTGCCGATTGACAATATGGAAAAGCTGGCGGAAGGTATTTATGTCGACTGGGCCCGATATGCCTGGTGGACAATCGGGGTCTCGGCCGGTTCCATCCTGATATTTCTTACGGTAGGCATCATTATTTTTAACAAACGGGATATCTGGCATTAAAACCCGCTCAGTCACAAATGATTTTCAAATAAAAATATCAGCAGCGAACACGGAGATCTCAGAGAAAAAATTAAAATAATTTTT
>JAOZOL010000526.1 GCA_029933295.1 Desulfobacterales bacterium
GAAAATCCACCGAAAATCTGCTTGATGTTTTAACCCATGCCGGAGTTAATATATTATGGCGGGAAAATAATTCAAGTTCAAAGGGTACAGCCCTGCGGGTGCTGTATGAAGATTTTCAGAACCCGGACAAAAATTCGATATGTGAAAATGGAGAGTGCAGGGACGAGGGAATGCTGGTCGGTTTACAGGAGTATATCAACGGCATACAAACCGGGGATATTTTTATTGTTCTTCACCAGATGGGCAACCACGGCCCGGCTTATTATAAAAGATATCCCAAAGCGTTTGAAAAATTCACACCGGTCTGCAAAACCAACCAGCTGGAAGAATGCAGCGCCGAAGAGATCGGCAATGCCTATGATAATGCGGTATTATATACGGATTATTTTTTATCAAAAACAATCAACCTGTTGAAACAAAATACAGCGCAGTTTGAAACAGCCATGGTATACTTTAGTGATCATGGTGAATCAATGGGGGAAAAGGGGCTATATCTGCACGGGCTGCCCTATTATATGGCGCCGGATACGCAAAAACATATTGGCGCCATCATGTGGTTTGGCGACAGTTTTGAAATCGATAAAAACGCTTTAAAGAAAAAATCCGCCAATGCGTTTTCCCAGGACAATCTTTTTCACACCATTATAGGATTAATGGAAATTGAAACAGACGTTTATGATCAAAGTATGGATATTGTCAATTCTGAAGAATGATTTCATACGGGCAGTATTACCTGAAATGAACTGCCTTGCTTATGAACACTTTTCACATGAATATCTCCGCCATAAGAATTTGCAATCGCCTTTGCAAGGCTCAGCCCCAGACCGATCCCGGACTCCGATCTGCTCCTGTCGCAACGATAGAACCTATCAAATATTTTTGGAATCTCTGTTTCGGAAATTCCAATGCCCGTATCCACAAAATTAATCTGGATGGAATCTTTATCCGATTCAATGGAAACAGTAACTGAACCGTCAGATTCCGTATATTTTATTGAATTTTCCAATATATTTGTTACCAGCCGTTGAAGCTGTCGTTTATCCCCTTCATATTCCAGGCTATCCGGAAGATTCGTTGTCATGTGAATATTTTTTTCCGCAGCCAGGGGGCTGAACAGTTCGCAGGCATCTTGAATTAATTTGACAAGATCGATTTTTTCGTAATTATTTTCCACAACCCCGGACTCGGTTTCCGTTATATCCAGCATGGTATTGATCATATCAATGAGATTGTCACATTCCTCAATGGTGCTGGCTGCCATCTTTTCGTAATCCGGAATAGAAGCTTTTCCCACAAGGGTCATTTCTGCAATACCTCTTATTCTGGCAAGGGGACTTCTCAGATCATGGGCGATATTATCCGTTATTTCCTTCATTCCTTTAAGCAAAGCCTGAATTTGATCAAGCATACTGTTGAACGTTTCTGCCAGCCGGTTGATTTCATACAATCGTTTTTCAACCCGGACTCTTTTGTCAAATGCGCCTTTTGTTATGTCAATGGCTGTCAGCGTTACTTCCTCTACCCCCTTTAATGCATTTTTTGCAAGAAACCATCCGATAACCGTTGACATTAAAAACAAAGGGAAAATCAATAACAGCAGCAATCTTCTGAGGATACAGAGATATTTTTCGTTTTCTTCCAGAGAAATCCCGACCTGTAAAATCATTGCCGGGCCGATCAGGCC
>JAOZOL010000138.1 GCA_029933295.1 Desulfobacterales bacterium
GGAAGCGGGAAAAAATATAAAAAATGCCACTTGGAATCGGACATGAAGAAACACTCGAGCTTTCTGGCATCAACCTGCACAAGCCGTTCGTGAAGCCGTTAGAACCGGTGCCGGAGGCACTGGATATATATTAAAAAAATTGTGATATCTTCCTGATCCTCATATGCCTTTTGTTTTTTTGATCTCGCGGTCGAGGTTTTTCGAACAGGGGGTCCAGCGGTTTTTAGGCTTTTTGCATGAAGAGTCGTTTGCCGGGCTTGCGGTCGGTCTTGACGGGTATGACATCAGGGATTGCGGCCGCATGCGATATCCCGGGGCCGACGCACAAAACAATAGAGAAGAAAACAGCAATGAATCGGATTAAAAAATTGACAACAAAAGCCATCTTTTTTCTGGCTATTATTATTTTCGTTCTGCCTGTTTTTTCCGCCAGGGCCGGTGAAAAGCTCATCGTATTTCACGCAGGCTCGCTCTCCGTACCTTTTTTACGGGCCGCAGCGGCGTTTGAAAAATTAAATACCGGCGTGACCGTGGAAAGGGAGGCCGCAGGCTCGCGCACCTGTGCACGGAAGATAACCGATCTTAATCGTCCCTGCGATGTCATGGCCTCGGCCGATTACACCGTTATCGACAATCTTTTATTTCCTGATCACGCCCAGTGGGATATTCAGTTCGCCACAAACGAAATGGCCATCATGTTTCGGCCCGACTCGCCCGGAGCAGATATCATTAACGGGAAAAACTGGTTTTCCGTGTTGCTTAAAAAAGGTGCGGAATACGGCCATTCAGACCCCAACAGCGACCCTTGCGGTTACAGGACCATGCTATGCTGGCAGCTTGCGGAAAAATTCTATAAACGCCCGGAGCTTTATGACCGCCTGAAAAAAGGGTGTCCACAAAAAAACGTGCGGCCCAAGGAAACCGATCTTATCGCGCTCCTTGAAGCAGGCGAGATCGATTATCTGTTTATCTACCGGTCGGTCTGTATTCAGCATAATATGCCCTATGTTTCGCTTCCGGCTCAGATCAATCTCGGCTCCTTTGCTTATGCCGATTATTATCAACAGGCATCAGTCGAAATATCCGGGAAAAAGCCGGGAACACATATCGTAAAGCGCGGTATGCCAATGGTATACGGAATCACCGTCATCAAAAATGCTCCCCACAGAGCAATGGCTGAAAAGTTCATCGCATTCATACTGGGGCCGGCGGGCCGGGAAATAATGGCCCAAAGCGGCCAGCAGCCCCTTGTGCCGGCAGTGGTCACAGGAAACGCCGATGAGCTTCCTGTTTTTTTAAAAGAACTTTTGCAATGAACCGGTTCTCCCTTGTTACAGGCGCGGCAGGGGCACTCCTTCTGCTTTTTGTGGCCATTCCGGTCATACGCATGATCTTTGCGGCTGACCCCGCCATATTGGCAAAAACAATGGTCGAGCCCGGGGTCATGGCCTCGATCTTTCTGACATTAAAATGCGCCTTTTTTGCCACCATGTTCAGCGCTTTTTTCGGGATTCCTCTTGCATTTATCCTTGCCCGCTGGAATTTTTTTGGAAAAAGTATTTTATCCGGGCTCATCGATCTTCCGGTCATGATACCCCACACTGCGGCGGGCATCGCGCTGCTCATGGTGTTCGGAAAACGATTTTTTATTGGAAAGGCGTTTGCCCATGCTGGAATCGGATTTGTGGGGACTGAGGCGGGGATAAGCCTTGCTATGGCCTTTGTGTCCCTTCCCTTTCTCGTAAATTCCGCAAGAGACGGATTTTCCGCCATTGATCCCAGGCTTGAACGAGTGGCCGAAACCCTTGGGGCATCGGCTGCGCTAACCTTTTTCACCATAAGCCTGCCCCTTGCCTTTCGGCCGATTCTTTCCGGACTGATTATGATGTGGGCACGGGGGATATCCGAGTTCGGGGCTGTTATTATTCTTGCCTACCATCCCATGACAGCCCCGGTTCTCGTATGGGAGCGTTTTACATCCTTCGGGCTCGCTTATGCCAGGCCGGTGGCGGTTATTTTGATTCTTATCTGCCTGGTTATCTTTTCGATCCTGCGTTTTATCGGAAAACAGCAACGGGGTGCGTAAATGATAAGGGTGGAAGATATCTGTGTAACCCTGGGCCGGTTCTCTCTTGACCGGATCAGCCTGTCCGTAGGTCGCGGTGAATGCGCCGTGCTTTTGGGACCTACGGGAACCGGGAAGACCGTACTCCTTGAAACTATTGCCGGCATACACCGTCCAAAATCCGGCCGAATATTGATCAACGGCGAGGATGTAACCCGCGCCCGGCCGTCAGGAAGAGGCCTCGGGGTCGTGTACCAGGATTATGCGCTTTTCCCCCACATGACGGTATTTAAAAATATCGGCTATGGATTGAAAATGCGGGGGCTTTCCACAGCAAAAATTGCCGGGCGGGTAAAAGACATGGCAAAATTTATGGAGATTTCCCGATTGTTAGAACGTAGGCCGGGCAGGCTTTCGGGCGGAGAGCAGCAGCGAGTTGCCCTTGCCAGGGCAATTGTCACAAACCCCAATGCTCTGCTCCTGGACGAGCCGTTGAGCGCCCTTGACAAGGCTACCCGCAGCCGGCTGCGCCTCGAACTGAAAAAAATTCATGAAAAACTCGGAATTACAATCCTTCACATAACCCACGACCTGACCGACGCTTTTTTCCTGGCCGACCGCATGGCCGTGATGGAAAACGGAAAAATTCTACAGGCCGACACCCCGGAAAATATGCTGGCCAGTCCCGCTAGCCGGACAGTGGCCAGGCTGGTAGGAATTGACAACCTTATTGAAGGCAGCATAACAAATCCGGGCCTGGAAACCGGCATAGGGATAATCCGGATTCCAGAGGCTAACAGTATGCCTGCAGGAGCACGGGCATGGGCGGGAATCCCGGATTGGGCCGTGCATCTTTTACCTTCAGATCATAAAAAAGCATACCTCTGGACGGCTGAGATGCGTATTGCGCAAATTAATTTTACGGGCAGTATGATCAGAGTCCGGCTTGCAAATGAAAATGGCGGGACATTGCAGACCTGCCTTTCACGCCGAGAGGCTGCGATCCTTCCCCTGAGTCTTGAACCTGGAAGCTCCGTTTCCGTGGGTATCCACGAAACAGGGGTGTCGTTTTTTTTATCATAAAGTCAAAATTCAGGTATTACCTGAAATTATCTGCACTGATTTGATACCGGCGCATGATTTGCTGGAGTGCCTGGCGTTCCAGCCCGCAGGCTCGAGCGGCCCGGGTTACATTGCCGTTGCTGGCGGTAAGCAAATCACCGATATAGGCGGCATTAAACCGTTGCAGCGTCTGTTCCTTGGCTTTTTTATAAGTCAATTGATGAAGCGATTGGCTGTCCCGCACTTTTCCGGGCAGTACTTTATTAAAATCAACATCTCCGGGTTTGATTTCATCAGAGCTTGAAAATAAAATTCCTTGAATAATCACATTCTCCATTTCCCTGACATTTCCGGTCCATGGCCTTTTTAAAAAAAGCTCCATCAATTCAGGGGACAACCGTTTTACGGGTTTGTTTAATTGGGCCGAATGCTTTTCAAGCAGATGATTGGCAATTAATGGTATATCCTCGGGATGCTCTCGTAACGGAGGAAGCTCTATGGTCAAGACGCTTAATCGATGATAAAAATCTTCACGAAACTCTTTTTTTGAAATTTTACCCGCCAGGTTCTGATTGGTTGACGCAATGATGCGGACATCTATCTTGATTGACCTGGCATCACCCACCGGTTTGATCTCTTTTTCCTGGAACACGCGGAGAAGCTTTGTCTGAAAAGCAGGGCTGATATCTCCGATCTCATCTAAAAATATTGTTCCCTTGCGTGCCTCTTGAAACAGGCCGTCGCGGTTCTGGGTGGCATGTGTAAATGCCCCTTTTTTATAACCAAACAATTCACTTTCAAGAATGCTTTCCGGAAGCGACGGGCAGTTCACTGCTACAAAAGGGCCACGGCTGCGATTGCTTAAGGCGTGTACCGCCCTGGCAGTCAAATCTTTTCCTGTTCCCGTTTCTCCGGTAATCAGCACCGTTAAATCAGTTTTTGCCGATGTCTGAATAATTTCATAAACTTTTTTCATGCGGGTACTTTTTCCCACAAGATCCTGAAACGCATGAATATTGCTGCATTCTTTCTGGAGTCTTAGATTTTCACGCAGCAAATCGCTACGCTCAAGGGCCTTTTCAAGGCGAAGTACCAGTGCACTATGATCAAACGGCTTGGTAATAAAATCATAAGCGCCGTTTCTCATGGCTTCCACCGCCAGATCAATACTGCCGAATGCCGTCATGATAATGACTGTTAAATCCGGCGATTCTCTTTTTATCAGTTCAAGGAGTTCCAGTCCGTCCATTCCCGGCATTTTGATATCCACCAGAGCCAGATCAAGGTTGGTGTTTGAAATCATACCCAGCGCCTTTTCACCTGATGAAGCAGTTTCAACCCGGCAATTCAAAGCAGGTTCAAGACTCCGTTTCAAAAGTTGCTGCATATCTATTTCATCATCAACAACCAGAATGGTTCTAATCATTCGTTATCTCCACCGTCGCCGGTATTAACCGGTAAAATGATTGTAAATGTCGTTTCCTTTCCCGGTGTACTTTCCACGGAAATATGCCCTTTGTGATTTTTAATTATACCATAGCTGACGGACAAACCCAACCCGGTTCCTTCACCGGTCGGCTTGGTTGTAAAAAAAGGATCAAAAATACGTGACAGGTTTTTCTTTTCAATGCCGTATCCCGTATCCGTGACCGTAATGGTCACCTCACGGTTGATCTTATTATACACTGTTGCCAATCGTATAACCCCCGATTTTCCCACCGCATGGGTTGCGTTTAAAATCAGATTCATCAACACCTGACGGGTTTTTTTTTCATTTAATAAAAGCGGAGGGGCGTTCATATCATAGTCTTTTTCTATTTCAATGTGATATAGTTTTGAATGATGCTGAATAAAATTTAAAACTTCATCAATGATTTCATGAATTCGGACGGAATCCCTGGCTGTGGGAGAACTTCTGGACACACTGAGAAGATCCTCTATGACGGACCTGCAGTTTTTAACATGTTTTTCAATGGTTTTAAGATCACCATATCGTTCAGTGTCGGTTTTTTCATCCCTCAGCAATAACTGAGTATATCCTAGAATAATACCCAGGGGATTGTTGATTGCATGGGCTATACCCGCTGCCAGCTGTCCAATGGAGGCCAGTTTTTCCGTCTGGGCCATTTGGTTTTCGGCAATCCGTCTTTGTTCAATATCCTTTACCAGGAAATGAATTGTGCCATCTTCTTCCGACAGGGCACTATCCATGCTGCCGCTTATAAGAGACCGCATATTACTGCCGTCTGTACGTTTCAAGATAATTTCATAATTTGAAATAAAACCTTTTTTTGCGATTGCAGAAATTATTGTGTCCCAGTCTGTTTTGTCCGCAAAAAAGTTTTTGAATTTTTTTTTCTTTAAATTTTCTGCCGCATCATCTAATCCAAGCATTTTATATCCGGCCGGATTCATATCCACAATCACACCTTTTCTTTTAACAATCAGAATCATGTCCCTGGAAACTTCAAAAATACGACGGTATTTACTCTCGGAAACAGCCAGCGATGAAGTCCGTTCAATGACCAGATTTTCAAGATTCTGACTCAGGTATAAAAGTTTCTGGTGTGTTGACTGCAATGCCTGCTTGTCTTTCACATCCTGCTGATGAATTTTCCAGATTCTTTCAAAAAAAAGCGTCACCGATGCGACAAAAATAAACATGATGGTATTAACAGCCCCGGTATATGGTCGGATAATGTTCCACATCGACTCACTGCCGGAATACAAAAAATGCCACTTTAGAATATGACCAATGGATCGGGACATTGCAAATGCTATAAATCCGCTGCAAATCCATAAAAGGTAGATCCAGATTACATTTGATTCATCGCTTTTTTTCAGCTCAACAACTTTATCCAGACACATAAATGAAAGAATAATCATCAAAATCGAGCCGATAAGATTGACAAACCAGATGGGTAAAAACGGAAGGGTCATTGGTCATTTTTCCTTGAAAGCCCGGATAATGAAGAATTGGACATTGGATGACCGGAGATCGAGGCTCGCGAATGATTTTCCGAAAGAAGATGAGTTAATCCCAGGTTCAAAAATAAAAGGGCGGGTACACAAAACAGATAATCCAGTTTGGCCAGGTAATAGAATATCTCAAGCGAATGCATACCGTTTGCCGCCTGAATACGGATATGTGTCATGCCGATAAGATTGACGTAAATAATTCCTGATTGTTCATCCAGAAGATGCAGAATAAATACATCAAGATTCCAGAGGATAAAAAAAAATGCCATATACTGGATGTATCTCCACCCGGTTTTTTTGACAAGCTGTCTGCGTCGCAGCCAGTGAATAAAAAAAGCCATGGAGATCATGAAAAAAAGATGCGCCATCTGGTGAACATAGATGCCTTCCGCTATGCCGTGGATCTGGGTCGCACAAGCAATATCCGGGAATAAAATCATCGCAGCGGTCAGAAAAAAAAACAGCCGGCAGATTATTTTTTTAAAATAACACATGATATAAAGGTTTTTTGAATGTAAA
>JAOZOL010000139.1:0-3129 GCA_029933295.1 Desulfobacterales bacterium
CGCATAGGTGACGGCCTGGCACAAACTCCATTTCTGCCCCATTGCAGATGGCCGCAGCGCCTGCTCTGGTATTTCTTCTTCTTTTTTGATGTATGTAATCCCCACCGGCCAAGTGGGGAGATGGAGTTGATGGTAGAGTTTTTCTCCGGCTTTTTTGAATTCTTCTACATTCATGATGCAACTCCTTTTGATTTACGGTTAAAGAATTACCGATGTCCTGATTAGGCAAGAGAAGGCTTTTAACGATCGTAAAAATAATAATCAAACAGCAACAATCTGTCAAGCTAATTTTAACGATCGTTAAAATTAGCTTGACAAAATGATCCGCACCAACCATAATATCAGCTATGTCAGGCCCCAAAAAAATAAAACCAGCGAAAAAAAAAACGTCTGATCAAAGGGCCGGCGGAAGTCAAAAAAAGCCGACCCGTGAAAAAATCCTTGAAGCGGCAATAAAAATGTTTTCCGATTATCCCTATTATGCGGCCAGCATCCGCATGATTGGAAAAGAAGCAGAAATTGATCATCCGTTGGTCAGTTATTATTTTCCCACAAAGGCGCTGCTTTTTGAAGAAGTGATAAAACACGTGACAGAGGAATATTATCAGGCCAATATTACGTGGTTTGAAGGTCTTGAGGAACAAACCCCGGAACGCGGCCTTTCTCTGTATATTGACCGGTTTTTTGATTTTGCCGTAAAACACCCCAAGGCACTACGAATCGTTGCCCTCAACCTGGTTCAGGCGGAGGGACATGACGTGATTCCAGGATATGAGCGTGTCAGGAATTTTTTTGCAAAAACAAAGCAAACCTTTAAAAAAGCCATCCCCCTTCAGGGGACTGCCGATGATATTGAAATGTTTACACACAGTTTCAACACATTAGCGATTAATTACCTTGGCGCAAGCACCTATTATGCAGGTATTCTGGGACTTGCGCCAGGAAGCCGTCAATATTTGGAATGGGTAAAGAAAACCATGATATTTGTGTTTCTGCCCCCGCTGAAACAGATCATCATTGGCGAGTGAAAGAACAAAAAACGATTTTTCATAAACATTTTTACCATGAACTACATTTCAGGAGGACACCTTATGATCGCAGTTATTGCAAAAGTTCCCGTACAACCGGAAAAGAAAGAAGAAGCCCTGGCAGCCGTCAAAAAACTTATGGCAGAGGTAGCAAAGGAAGAAGGCACCCTTTATTATACGTTAAACATTGATGAAAAAAATCCAGATACTTTTATATTTATCGAACGATATAAGGATATGGATGCGCTTACCGTTCACAGTTCCACCCCGCATTTTAAAGAATTTATGGAAAAGGCCATGACGTTTGCCGCCGGTGCGCCGGAGATCACTGTTCTAAATGAAGTAGACACGATTTAAATCTTTCAAGGAGGTTGTTATGGCATACCCATACGAAACAGAAGACACCCAGGTTGGACTTTTTTTTAAGCAGTCAGAAAAATTCAAAAATGATGTTTTCATGCGGGCAAAGTTCAAAAACGGCCTCCCATGCGATGAACGAACAGACATTACCTGGGAAAAGGCTGCTGAAGAGGTTCAGTACATGGGCGCCGGACTGATCAGCAGGGGGATTGAAAAAGGAGACCGTATTGGTCTTTTTTCTCACAACCGGCCACGCTGGGTAATCGCGGATCAGGCGATTCAGGGAGCCGGTGCCATCGGCGTACCGATCTATCCCACCAGTACGGATCACCAGTTAACGTTTATCTTAAACGATTGCGAAGCAAAAGCGCTGATTGTCGGGGATGAACAGCTTTTGGCGCAGGCGCTCCGGATCATGGATGAAGCCCCCGCTCTTGAATTTATCGTATGTCTTTCTCCGCTGACAAATTCTTCGGACAACCGCGTCATCGATTATAACGACCTGATTAAGGAAGGAAAGGAGTCTTCTTCAGCTACGAAACAATTTGCACAACAAAGGACACAACTGACAGGAAGCGACACTGCTGCAATTATTTACACGTCCGGAACGACCGGAAATCCAAAAGGGGTTGTTTTAAGCCAGGCCAACTTTAAGGCCCAGACGGATGTTCTGATCAGCACGCCGCTTCCGCAAAAACTTCTGGAAAGAAAAATTCGGATGGAAAGCCTGTGTTTTCTCCCTCTCTGCCATGTCATGGGGAGGACTGCGGATTATCATCTGCAGCTGGCTCTGGGTACGACAATCAATTTTGCCCAAAACATGAAGACCATCCAGAAAGATCTGCTCGAAGTAAGGCCGAATATCCTTTTTTCCGTACCCCGGCTTTATGAAAAAGTGTATGAG
The DNA here is from genome assembly GCA_029933295.1 of Desulfobacterales bacterium. Taxonomy (GTDB): domain Bacteria; phylum Desulfobacterota; class Desulfobacteria; order Desulfobacterales; family Desulfosalsimonadaceae; genus JAOZOL01. The sequence goes on from JAOZOL010000139.1 coordinate 2,293, forward strand.
GGGGTCAACCTGCATGCACAAAAGCTTACCGGATCTAAAAAAAAGTGGTTTGACTGGGCAATGAAAACCGGTGATGAGGCGTCGGATTATATGATTGTCGGAGAACCCCTTCCACCGGCTTTGGGCATCAAATTCATGTTTGCCAACCTTTTTGTGTATCATAAAATCAGACAAATGGTGGGATTTGACCGGCTGGTGGTGGCCGGCAGCGGCGGAGCAGCCCTTTCCAGGGAAATCACCAAATTTTTCCGCAGCATGAACATTACCATCACCGAAGGGTATGGTCTGACGGAAACCACATCCGCCATTTCTTCTAATGCGCCGGTATTCAAGGAGCCCCTGCCGGACAAATGGATATACAGGAAAGCCATGGACTGGCTTGTGGATACGCTGGTGGTGATGCAGGGGAGCGGCAAAAGCCCGTTTAGCACATTTACCGGAGCACTTAAAATGATGGTGGTTTCGAAAAAAATTGCTCCCCGATTCATTATTAAACCGGGGTTTGTCGGCCGACCCTGCAAGGATACCCAAATCAAAATTGCAGATGATGGCGAAGTTCTGGCAAAAGGGCCCCAGATTTTCAGCATAGATAACGGATACTTTAAACAGCCTGCAAAAACCGAGGAAGTCTTTACCGAAGACGGGTTTTTCATGACCGGGGACATCGGAGAAATTGACGAAGAAGGATTTTTAAAAATCACCGATCGTAAAAAAGAGCTGATTGTCACATCAGGCGGGAAAAATATCGCTCCGCATCCCATCGAAATGGCGCTTAACCTTGATATGTATATTGACCAGGCATGCGTTGTCGGCGACGGCCGCAACTACATTACCGCC
>JAOZOL010000139.1:3229-6620 GCA_029933295.1 Desulfobacterales bacterium
CAAAACCACCTGGTCGGCATAGAAGGCCAAATCCACGCATTCACATGGTTTGGTGCTGCCATCAATTTTGTAATGAAATAATGAATAGGTGTATAGGCTGAAGGCTGAAGGCTTTTAGGGCAGATGGAATGCATTAAAAAAACCCCATCCAAACCGCCCTTCAGTCTGAACCCCTTCAACCTAAACAACCTACATTCGGGAGGAAATATGAGCAACTATTGGACACATGAATACTTGTTAAAAACATGGGGCGGACCCATGGTGCAGGCGGAATTTTTAAGGGATGTGATGAAACCGTTTTTTGTGCCCCGGGTGTTTTCCGGATTCAACCTCTTTTTAGACAAACCCCAGCTCCTGCCGGATGCAGTGGATCTCATTGCCAGAGAATGCAAAAGCAAACGGGCGTTTATCGTCACCGACGAATACGCGGTCCGGTTTGCCGAAAAAGTCATGAGTCCCTATCAAAAAAGGCATGGAATTTCCTTTAAAATATGGGCCAAGGCCCAGCCGGACGCGCCCATTGATACGGTCAAAGACTGCGCGGAACAGATCAAAAAATTTAAACCAGACCTTATTTTCGCAATCGGCGGCGGATCGGGCATGGATACCGCAAAGGCGGCCTGGCTTTTATACGAGCACCCGGATGTAAAACTGGAAATACTCAGCCCGCTGGTGCCATTAAACTTAAGGAACAAGGCCAAACTGGTATGCATCCCCACCACCAGCGGAACCGGTTCCGAGGTTTCCGGTGTAGCGGTTATTTCTTTCCCCGACGGCGTCAAACTCCCGGTGGCCGGGGCCCTACCGGAATTTGTGCCTGACTTTGCCCTGCTGGACCCGTCTCTTACCGTGGGCATGCCGCCGGAACTGACCGCCGGCACGGGTGCCGATGCCCTGGCCCATTCCATTGACGGATTCATGGCCCCGAAATCAGATGAAATCAATCAGGCCATTGCCAAAAAAACCATTGAAATGATTTTCAAATGGCTGCCGCGCGCATATGCGGACGGCTCTGACATCATGCCGCGCATGAAGATGCAGCAGGCAGCCATGATGGCAGGCATCCCGCTTGCAAATGCCGGTTCCGGGATTTCGCACGCCCTGGGACACACTGTCGGCGGCCTGTTTCACATTCATCACGGTGTCATGGTGCTTTTATTTATTCCTTATGAACTTCAGGTGTATTCAAAAGTTACCGATCGCTACCTGGAACTTTGCGATATGCTGGATATCCGGGACACAGATTCGGATGAAAAAAGCCTGTCCAATCTGATAAAAAAAATCCGGGACTTCATGAAATCACTCAATCTGCCCATTGGCCTCAAAGAAACCGGCGTTAAAAGGGAGGAACTTGAAAAAAATATGGATATGATGCTGGAGCAGACCCCCACGGATCCAGGATTTTATTTTGGATGGTACGACTTAAATAAAGATCAGTTCAAAGATATATTCTTAAATGCCTATGAAGGCAAACTGCTGGATATGCAATCAGAAATCTGGTCATAAATGATCGTTTCAAATAATGCAAAAAACAATCACCAACAATTCATGACGGAGGACACCCCATGAAAGGATATTTTGGGAAATTCCTGAAAATCGATCTAAGCAGCGGCAAAACTGAAGAGATCTCAATCAGTGACGCGGACCAGAAAAAATATGTCGGCGGCTCCACTTTAGCCGCAAAATTAATATATGACTATGTCAAACCTGGCATGGATCCCCTTTCACCGGAAAACCCCATTATATTTGCCACGGGCCCGTTTACCGGTTCAAATGTCCCAATGGTCAGCCGGGCCGCCATCTGTGGTATATCCCCGGGTACCGGTCTGTGGGGAGAGGCCACCACCGGCGGAAAATTTCCGGTCCGGCTCAAAGGCACCGGATACGACGGAATCATGATCATTGGAAAAGCGAAAAAACCGGTCTATATTTATGTAAACGAAAACAATGTTGAAATCAGAGATGCGAAACATCTGTGGGGACAGGATGATATTTATGTTACCCAAAAAAAAGTTAAACAGGAAATCAATGCGAAAATATCCATTGCCTGTATCGGAAAGGCCGGGGAAAACCGGATTAATTATTCAAATATAATGAACGATGAAGGCCGGGCAGCGGGTCGATGCGGGATGGGCGCGCTGATGGGATCAAAAAATCTCAAGGCGCTGGTTGTATCCGGCAGTCAAAAAACAAAAATTGCCTACCCTGCAAGTTTAAAAAAGGTAATCAAGGATGCGCGGGACACCATCAAAAGTAACGCCTATACCCAGGCATACAAACTCTACGGCACGAATTTCTATATGGACCTTGCCATGCGCTTAGGGGATGCGCCGGCCAAATATTTCACCAAAAGCGTTTTTCCGGCAACAAAAATCCACGGGCCGGCATTCCGTGACCGTTATCACATGTCCAATTACGCATGCAGCGGCTGTCCCATCGGATGCGGAAGGGTTATCAAGGATTTTGCGCCAGATTCTACAACGACCATTAAACAGGTGGATGGGCCTGAGTATGAAACCGTGGGCGCGTTTGGCCCCCTTTGCATGAACTTTGATATGGATTCCATCGTCATGGCCAACCACCTGTGCAACGCCCATGGATTGGACACCATTTCCGCGGGTGTATCCATTGCCTTTGCAATGCATTTGTATGAAAAAGGAATTCTCACAAAAGAAAAGGCCGGTATGGAAATCTGCTGGGGGGACGCGAAAACCCTGTTAACGCTCCTTGAAATGATGATCAATCAGGAAGGCATCGGTATATTGCTGTCCAAAGGTGTTAAACAAATGGCAGCCGAACTTGGCGCGGACCCTGAAGAAGCTGCCCATGTCAAAGGTCTGGAATTTCCCATGCATGACCCGCGCGCCTATCAGGGAGCTGCCCTGGCATATGCGGTGGGCCCCCGGGGCGCCTGCCATTTAAAGGGTGCTTTTTACAGCCTGGACGCACCGGGAAATGAAGTGGGTCTTTCGCTGGGCATCACGTTTACCGATAAAAATGACCCCATTCAGAAAGGGGCGCTGACAGCCAAATTACTCCATTTCTGCGAGCTCTATAACAGTTTTACGTTATGCCAGTTCTCCCCGATCCCCGCTGATATGATTGCGCAAGCGCTTTACGATGTTACGGGTCAAGAATTTAAAGCCATGGACCTGCTGACTTTCGGTGAGCGATCATTGAACTTGAAACGCGCCATCAATAACAAGCTGGGAGTTACCCGCAAAGACGACCATATTCCGGATATTGCGAAAAAAGCGCTTTCCGAAGGCGGAACAGCCGGCATTGAACCGGACATGGACATGATGCTCAAAGAATTTTACACGGTGAGCAACTGGGACTGGAAAACCGGAAAGCCGAAAAAAGAAAAGCTGAACGCATTGGGACTTGAGAA
>JAOZOL010000527.1 GCA_029933295.1 Desulfobacterales bacterium
AGACATCGCCTGCTTCCGAATATCAGTTTTGCCGTCAATTATTATTTTGGTCAATATCAAGTGTTCGGTTACCATGTATTCAATATCATGGTTCACCTGTTAACCGGAATCCTGCTTTTTTTATTCATCCGAATTACATTAAAAATTGAAACATGGCGCACCGGAACGCCACCGCAATCTTCTTCGCATTTGCTTATTCCTTTTTTTGCAGCCCTCATCTGGCTGGTGCATCCGGTCAATACCCAGGCGGTCACTTACATCTGCCAGCGAATGGCCAGCATGGTAGCCATGTTTTATATTCTTTCCATGCTGCTCTATGCTTATGCAAGGGCTTCTCAGCGTTCAGCATCCGGCTATCCCATCAAAACGGCCATGCTCTTTACCGGCTGTATTCTCTCCGGCATTTGTGCCGTAGCAAGCAAAGAAAATGCCGGTGTACTTCCCTTATTCATATTATTGTATGAATGGTTTTTCTTTCAGGATTTAAAACCGATCCACACCAACAAACGACTTGTTCTAATCATCGGCGGGATGATGGTTCTGTTCGGTGCGATTGCCATCATCTATCTGGGAGAAAATCCAGCAGACAGGATTTTAAAAAGTTACAAATACCGGGATTTCACCCTGCCCCAGCGGGTGATGACGGAATTTCGCGTGGTGATTTATTACATCAGCTTGTTTTTATTATCCTTTCCAAATCGACTGAACCTGGAACATGATTATCCCCTGTCCCTTTCCCTGGCCGACCCGTGGACAACCGCCTCATCCATGATTGCCATTGTTTTCCTGATTGGCCTGGCGGTTTATACGGCCAAAAAAAACCGGCTGCTCTCTTTCTGCATTCTCTGGTTTTTCGGCAACCTGCTTATTGAGTCGTCTGTTATCGGCATTGAAATCATTTTTGAACACCGGACATATCTGCCTTTTATGATGATATTTTTCGTGTTTGCTTTAACCATGTTACGATATATTAAACCGAAATGGCTCGGCATCGGCTTATTATGTACAATCACGGCTGTTTTCTCGCTCCAGACATTTCAAAGAAACAGCACATGGCAAAACGAACTCTCATTCTATGGAGACTGCGTTGTCAAATCGCCTGAAAAATTCCGTCCGCACAATAATCTCGGGATCGCTTTATATGATGCAAATCAATTCGACAACGCCGTCAAACAATATAAAAAAGCATTGCAGATTGATCCTTACAGTCGATATGCCAAATCCACATTCAACAATCTGGGCAATGCAGAATTAAAATTATATAACGCAGACGCGGCCATCACCCATTTTTCAAAAGCATTGCAGATTGATCCCAATTTTGACAAAGCCCTTAACAACATGGGCAATGCGTTCATCCAACAAAAAAAATATAAAAAAGCATTGTTTTACTTCAACAAAATTATCGAACAGGATCATCAGAATGTTGAAGCCCATATCAATATTGGGGTTGCGCTCACCTATCTCAATCGAATTGATGAGGCCATTGAGCATTACAAAACCGCATTGGAGATATATCCTTTTCATGCGGAAATCCATAATAACCTGGGGGTTCTTTTAATCCACAAAAACCGTTTAACCGAAGCCCGGCTTCATTTCCTAAAAGCCCTTGAATTAAACCCAAACTATATGAGCGCAAAAAACAACCTGAAAAAATTAACACTTATTCAAAATAACCGCGCGGG
>JAOZOL010000528.1 GCA_029933295.1 Desulfobacterales bacterium
TCCGGTTTAAAAATATCATTCCAAAAACCCCCGGAAAATAAAGCATTTTTCGGGGTTTTTTTTGTCCTCGTGTCCTCATTGTAAAATTTTAATTATTTTGGGGTGCCATCCTGAAATACCCCTGTCAAAGGCCCGTGAAAAATATCAGGCAGCCAGGAAACAATTATCAGAGGGTGTTGACCCTATGATAACAAAACACGCCAAAAAAAAGGAGATCCGGTAAACAGGATCTCCTTTTTTATAGAACTGTTTTTTTAAAATTAAAAAATATTATTTTCTTCCCGCATATTCATTATACGCCAGGGCCGTGGTTCTATAGACCAGATGGGCCAGTTTGGAGAACGGCAGGGAAATAAACAGGATAAACACGCACATCAAATGGATATAATAAATCAGATAGGTTAAAAACGCCGCATCCGCCAGGCGGGTTAATTCGCTCAGCATACCGGTCACCCCTAAGGCGCATACCAGGCCGATTAAAAACCAGTCGCGATAGGTACTAACCTGGTCCTGAGCTTTTGCCTTTCGATTTTTAAACATCAGCAGGCTGCCGATAATCAAGGCAAGGCCACTGACATTGGCGATTAATTTAATCGGTGCCCAGATCCAGCCATCATAGGGGCCGTGAATCCCGATGCCGTATAACACCAAAAAGAAAAAACCGGTGACAAAGGCCAGACCGATGAATCCGAACAAGACCATCATATGGGGTGTTGCCCGTTCCGTATTTTCGCCGCATTCGGAAAATTTTGAATGTTTTAAAATAGTCGGGATAATCTTGATTAATGCTGAAAGAAACCCTTTAAACTCAATTTTCTGCTTATTCGTTTTGCCCTCAAGCAATGCATTTTCATGCATATCCGCAAGAAATCGTTTCAATCCCAGTGCAAACACAACAACGGTAAAAATGGATGTTGAAATAAAAATCAAATCCACCAGCCAGGTTGAAAAAAACATGTGATGTGCGATATGCCCGACCGTGTCACCGTGCTCCATCACCCTTTCCGGGCTAAAATTTAACCAGTTCACACCAAAAAGTTTAAAAATCAGACCCAGAACCAGAAATAAAACCGCTGGAATTGCTGCCAGAACAGGAAGCTTTTTCGGGTCATTGACAATTTTTCCCAATGCGGGAAAACCGGCATAATGAGAAATGGCATACAACCGGATAGCTGCCAGCACATCACCGGGTTTAGCACCGCGCGGGCACAGGGTTGAACAGTCTCCGCAATTATGACACAGCCAGATGTCACCGTTGCCGATCAGTTTATCCTTTAACCCCCAGGAAGCCGCAATCATTTCTTTTCTGGGGAATGGTTTATTATCCGGCGAAATGGGGCAGGCCACTGAACATGTTGCGCACTGAAAGCATTTTTTCAATGAATCGCCGCCATATTCGCCAATTTCTTTTATAAAGCCGACATCTGGTTCGACTATGTATTTATCCGCCATATTTATACCTCCCATATTGGCATTGTAATCTGACTTTCTATGAGTTTGTCATATTTAGCATGCCCTGTTTTTACAAAAACCGGCTGCGCAAAATAACATTAAAAGCCCTTGAACGGATTAGGTCCGAGGTCTTCAACCATTTCAACAAAGTCATTGATGATCCTGGGAAGCTTGTCATAATCATCAATGGCCACTTCAAACTGCGCAACCCGCTCTTCCTCAA
>JAOZOL010000529.1 GCA_029933295.1 Desulfobacterales bacterium
AGCCGGTAAATTCATACCTTTACTCTGTATTTGAAAACGTTTAGGACAGGATTGGGATAAAATAATGAATTATTCAAAAAAATACCGGAATAAATTTTCAACTTCAAATTGTTTGAAAATAAAGAAGAGAGGGAAAAAAATCCTTGTTTTACTCCTTAAATTTACCCCATTAACAATTCAGGAAAACAATTACTATGGCCAGAAAGAGCAGCGCCGATAAAGCCGCCACCAAAGCAGGGAAAATATTCGTTCTCGACACTTCCGTAATTTTATACAACCACAACGCCATCAACAGTTTTGAAGAAAACGATGTGGCTATTCCCATTACGGTACTCGAAGAACTCGATAATTTCAAAAAAGGAAACACTATCAAGAATTTCGAAGCCCGTGAGTTCATTCGTTTTCTCGACAGTATCTCGGGTACATCCACCATGAAAAACTGGCGCCGGCTGAACGGACCCGAAAAAGGACGATTCAAGGTAGTGATGAACGACAAAAGCAAGCTGGATGCCCGCACCGTGTTTGGCGAAGACAAGCCCGACCACCGCATTCTGAATGCCGCTTTGAAACTGAAAGAAGATTATCCCGATAAGGAAGTGGTTCTTGTCAGCAAGGATATCAATCTGCGGCTGAAAGCCAAATCGCTGAGCATGCCGGCCGAGGATTTCCGCACCGGAAAGATCGAAAATATCGATTCACTTTACACAGGTAAAAGTCAGCTGGAAGTAGTGAACGCAGATGTGATCGACAAGCTCTATGCCGAGGGTTTTTGTTCAGTGGATGAGTTGAATCTGGAAAAGCCATACCCCAATCACTACTATATTTTGAAAAGTGACCGTTCTTCGGCGCTGGCTTATTTCAATCCGATCACCAACCGGATTGAGCGGATCGAAAAACGTGCCGTATCGCGTATCATGCCGCGTAATGCCGAGCAGGTATTCGCCTTGCACGCTATCCTCAATCCGGAAGTAAAACTGGTAACCCTGCAGGGAGTGGCCGGAACCGGAAAAACCCTGTTGGCCTTGGCTGGAGCCTGGGATCAGCGGCGGAATTTTAAACAGATCTACCTCACGCGGCCGATCGTTCCGCTGAGCAACAAGGATATTGGTTATCTGCCGGGTGATGTACATGAAAAAATAAATCCCTACATGGAACCGTTGTGGGATAATTTGAAATTCATCCAGAGCCAGTACGGCGAACAGGACAAAGAATACAAACGCATCAGCGATGCCATTGAAAACGAAAAACTGATGATCACCCCGTTGGCATATATCCGTGGGAGGAGCATCTCCAACGTCATTTTCATTGTGGACGAAGCCCAGAACCTGACACCGCACGAGGTGAAGACCATCATCACACGGGCGGGTGAGAACACAAAGATCATTTTCACGGGCGATATTTACCAGATAGATACGCCTTACCTCGATTCGCAATCGAACGGGTTGTCGGTATTGATTGATAAAATCAAGAAACACGAGATTTACGCCCACATCCGGCTCGAAAAAGGAGAACGCTCTGAACTGGCCAACCTGGCCAATGAGTTGTTGTAGTTGATTATTAAGTCTTTTTTTGTATAAAAACAATACTGTTCTGATAAAAATGAATTTCGCAATGCCCTCAAGCCGGGCGGGCTCTTACTTTTTTTCTACAGCAAAAAAAAGTAAGCAA
>JAOZOL010000530.1 GCA_029933295.1 Desulfobacterales bacterium
ACTCGGGCTTCCGGAAGATCTTCAATTATAGAGTATATTAATCCTCCGCGATCTGTGTTAAAATAAGCAATAAAGCCACAAAGGTCGTGCAAAAAGGAAACAAAATTTCAAACAAAATGACGGGGTTTTTGTGAAGGAACTTGAAAAACTGTTTATCCGGATTGTCCAGCGGGTCAATATTAATCTGCGCGAACTTGAATTTGATGTAAAGCCCTATGTATGGGACCTTATCCCCGCCTCCCAGATGAAAAAATTCTATGCATTTTACGCTATTTCCCCGCACCATCCGTTAAACCTGCAATTTATGCATTCCGGCCTGGCAGGAAGCTATTTTCTGGGACAATGCCGGATCACCGATTCACTGCTTTACAAATGCGACATCCGGGGCGACGAACTCAAAAAAAAGGGAGAAAAATTTCAGTTCCAAGACTTTAAAATTCCGGTTTCAAAGGATGAGGAAATTGAAATCAAAGACAGTGCCCTTATTAAAACACTGGTCCACAATTTTTCCCATGATCCGGAAACCCTGGAAAAATTTTTCATCAAAAACACGATATCCACCCATTATGCCAATATCCACGGTTCTCCGTCCGACGGATGCTTCCTGGGGCCGTTTTCAACGGTTGATCTGACCACCATGCGGGACTGTGTTATCGGAGCGTTCTCATACATTCAGGCCGGTGAAATCAGCCATTTAAATATTGATCCTGGTACGATCTGGGTACGCAGCCCGGATGCGTTTAACTTTCTATACCGATACCCGGCCCAACAATTAAAAAAATATATCGACTTTACTGCCGGCAATCAGCCCCGGGGAGTCTTTATCGATTTTGTGGAAGACCACAAGGAAGATTTCCAGCGGCTTTTTGATGTGGTCAACATCGAACCGCCCTTCACCATTCCTGACAGTGCCGCCCTTGACCGCTATGCGGTGGTCAAGCCTAAAACAAATATTGGCGAAAATGTACTGGTTTCTCAACGGGCCTTTCTTGAAAATTCATCCCTTGGCAAAGGGGCCAATGCACAGGAAAACTGCTTTATCATCAACTCCAAACTGGAAGGTTACAATGTCACCGCCCATGGCGCTAAAATTATTGATGCGGATCTGGGGGCCAATGTATTTGTCGGATTCAACAGCTTTCTGCGCGGACGGCCGGAAAGCAGGCTTGCCATCGGCAAAAAAAGCATTATCATGCCCCATACCATCATCGATATAACAAAACCGTTGACAATTCCGGCCGGACACCTGGCCTGGGGGCTGGTGACGTGCCAAAAAGACCTTGAGGAAAACAGCATTGCCATTGATGAATTATCAAAAATAACATCCGGATTTTCAAAGGGCAACCTGGTGTTTGAAGGCAAGGGGGAAAATTTTGTTTCCGCATTTCAGACCAGAATCCATCACATCCTTGAAGCCAACGGCGCTTTTTTCAACGATGAAGACAGCACGACATTAAAGGGGCACGCGCAGAAAAACCAGAACATGTCGTTTAACACCATTCAGCCATATCCCGGCGGCGAGCTGGAAGGATTGTATCCAACGATCAGTATTAAGCCGTAGGGGTTTTCCGGCACTCAATCCGTCCGGAGGTATCTTCTTGGCCGATTCCGATCCAGGGGGCAGGATTGAGTGCCGGAGAAGGTAAAAAGGTTGCCAAATTAAG
>JAOZOL010000531.1 GCA_029933295.1 Desulfobacterales bacterium
ATCTCTGGAATAGCCCATTTCTTCGGCTTTTTCACATAAATCCACCCCCATTTTGGAGGCGCCGACCATGGCCCCGTGATTTTCCGGATACACCGGAATCACATCCATGGCGATCAAAAATTCCACCGGCCCCCCGCTGGTGATCCAGGCCACCTTTTTTCCGTTTTCCCGGGCGGTTTTTGCCTCGATATAGTAGGTGGTCATTATTTCTTTCATTTTAGAAACGGATTTTATTTTCCGTTTTTCTTTTTCCGGATCTTTAATAATCGCCGTACCTTTTATTTTCGATTGATCGGTCATGTTTCCTCCGTATTTAATCAAGCATATCCACAAAGGTCTCAAACCGGGTCTTAAGCTGCCCGTCAGATGGAAGCTGTTCTTCAACTTCCAGAAGGATGCTGGGTATCCCGGCATCATCCAGGAATTGTTTCAAATAGGGATAGTCAAACGCATGGGGATCGCAAAATTTCAGCAAAAGGAAGATCACTCCCGCAGCATCATGTTTTTTGGCCTGGTGAACAAGACTTTCTCCCCTGACTGTCATCCCCATGTGTTTTGCCGGGCATACGATCCGGGTCAGATACCGGTCTGCGATCGCCTCAATCGGGCCGCCTGTTTCATTGATTTCACCTTCAAAATATCGGCTGCCGGTGCACAGATCATCCCATATAACTTCCGCGCCGGATTCTTCAAGAGCAGTATAGATATCCGGGTGATTACAAATACCACCGGACAGCATGATCCTTTTTTTATTTTTAGTATCCAAAGTGCTGCCGGTTGCCTTGTTTTTTAATTCATCAAGCAGCTTTATGAGCAATTCCAATAACTCATCCCGCTCCATGACCATGGAAGCTTTTATGATATGGTACACGTCAGCGGCAGAAATACTATCAGGACTGTTGCTTCGGATCTCATAAATTTCACCAAGCATTTTTCGTATGCGGTTGTACACTATGATGGACTTAGTAAGGTTCTCCCGGGTAATCGTGATATTTAATGCGGCTTCCAGATTTTTTTTAAATCCGTTTATCACATCAACCATGTAAATTTTAGCACTTTCAGTGTCAAGCTTTACCGGAAGTACGACATCGATGTGAAAGGCAAAATCTGCGTTAAGTCGCCATATATCGGACAGGCGCTGAATAGAATCGCAGGTATGCGGAAACACTGTGCCATCCAGAAAACTTAAGTTTCCGTTTAAAGCATCTTCCAATCCGCCTCTGACCAAAGAACAGCAATATGCCTGTAGATGCGCATCTGCCATGGATATATCATCTTTTGTTCCAAATAGCCGAAACGGTATACCGCCGGCCGCATAGATTAATTCTTCAGGTGTGTACGAACAGAAATTTCCGATAACGGGCTTACCGGTAGCTTGTTTTAAATTCAATGCATAAGAATATGGATCTTTAGAGATTCTTTTTATTTTATCTAATGCTTCCATAAATTATCCTGATGTTTACAAGTGGTTTGCAGATAGATGTCTGATTTATTTGGTTAATCCGGATCGGATAGATTATAAAACGATCAGTAAAAATATATAACCCGTCGCTTTAAGCATGTCAAGAAAAAAAGAACGATCGTTCGTTTTTTCAAACCGTTCCGGCACATCCCCGCAACGGTATTTTCAACTTATCAAAAAGCTTTTCATGGTAATGAATTA
>JAOZOL010000532.1 GCA_029933295.1 Desulfobacterales bacterium
TTACCGGTATTCTCTTGTTGTTTGTTTATTCATCAGAAATGAGTAAAGCCTATGATTCGATACGGATGCTTCAGCAGGAGGTGCTGTTTGGAAGATTGATCCGAAATCTGCACCACTGGGGAGCGAATCTTCTTATTGTTATTGTATTTTTCCATATGCTGAGGGTTTTTTTTACCAGTGCTTATCACAATCAGCGAAAGTCCAACTGGTGGATTGGCTTAGGCCTGTTTTTGTGCGTGATGGTTTCAAACTTTACAGGGTATCTGCTGCCAATGGACCAGTTATCATTCTGGGCAATAACCATTAGTGCCGGTATGTTTGAGTATATTCCCTATGTTGGGCCTCCTGTTCGGGAAATGATTCTCGGAGGTCCTGACATCAGCCAGGCAACGTTATCCAATTTTTACGCCATTCATATCGCCCTGATGCCTGTTGCACTCGCAATTTTGCTGCCGTTTCATTTCTGGCGGGTGAGAAAAGCAGGCGGCGTTGTGGAACCGGTTTCTTTAAATGGCAAAATCGAAGAAAAGCAGAAAAAGTTGGCAACCGTACCTCATCTTGTAACTCGTGAAGTTACAGCAGCCATAGTCCTTATTGCCGGCCTGATGATAGTTTCTGTGTTTATTAATGCACCGCTTTATGGCCAGGCCAATCCGGGTCTGAGCCCAAATCCCACAAAAGCGCCATGGTATTTTTCAGGCCTGCAGGAACTCCTTCAGCATTTTCACCCGTTTTTTGCTGTTTTTGTCATTCCCTTATTACTGGTGCTCTGGCTGATATGCCTGCCTTTGCTGAAATCTGCCAATAGTGGCGGCGGGACCTGGTTTTTGTCCGCCAATGGCCGAAAGACCGGCATTGCTGCTTTATTTGTTTCCCTTATTCTTATACCGCTGATGATTATCGCAGATGAGCATGCTTCATTTTTTTCACACTGGTTTCCGGCAATATCTCCGACTATTATTGATGGGGTTATTCCTTTTGTACTTGTACTGGCATTTATTCTGTTTTTCTATGGATGGATTAAACAAAGGTTTGGCGCAACAACAGATGAAGGCATTCAGGCAATATGTATTTTTCTCCTGGTTATGTTTACGGTGCTCACAATTACCGGCATATGGTTCAGGGGTTCGGGGATGGCATTGTGCTGGCCGTGGGAAATATCAATCAATGAAATTGCAACGATTAAAAGACTATGACTAAAGATAAAAAAGAAAAGATTGAGAAAGCGACAGAAAGTCGCCGAGGCTTTTTAAAAAAAATATGGATCGGTTTGGGGTTTGTTGCACTGGCAGAGATCGTAGGGGTTATTTTTGCATATCTAAAGCCCAGAAAACAGCAGGTGAAAGATGAGTCCTTCGGCGGTGTGATCACTGCAGGGGCCGCAGATGAATTTGAAAAGGATTCTGTTACTGCCTTCAGAAGAGGGCAATTTTATCTTATCCGGCTTGATGACGGTGGTTTTTTGGCGCTCTCAAGAAAATGCACACATCTTGGGTGCACCGTTCCATGGGTTGAATCTGAAAAACAGTTTAATTGCCCGTGTCATTCATCAGCCTTTAATATCAAGGGGGAGGTATTGCAATCCCCGGCACCCAGACCGTTGGATGTTTTTGACGTAATCATTGAAAACGGGATCGTAAAAGTAAATACAAACAAGAAGAT
>JAOZOL010000140.1 GCA_029933295.1 Desulfobacterales bacterium
ACCTGAATTTTGCGTAAGTTCTCAATAAGGCGATTTTTGTCGGGTTACGTCCGGCACTCAAATCTGTGTGTGTTGTATTGTTTCCCGCAAAGATTACCAAAATTTGAGTGCCGGACTAACCCGACCTTCGAATATTCCTTTTCCCGAACTTATTGAGATGTTACAATTTTGCACGAGTCGGAGGCTTTCATATGCAAAAGCATTCAACAATGCTATCCTTTTCGGTTTATCAGAATCAAACCGCAGGTTGTGTCTCTGGCGATTTTCAGCACCACATCTCCGAAGACCTTTCGACGCCGGCCCAGCCGCTGAAGCCCCAGGATAAGCAGATCGTTTTCCGCAGCCCGGCGGATAATTTCATCAACCGGCCGGTTGTTCCGGGCCACGATGATTTCGGCGTTTTCAGCTCCTTCATCTTCCGCCAGCCTTTTTAAACGTTTATGGGTGGTCTGGATGGAATCATCGGATGTGGTTTCGGGCAGCAATCGCAGAAATGAAATTTGATCAATCCCCATGTATTGCAGGCTTCCCAGCAGCCTGGCCCGGAGCCGGTCCTGTCCGCCGCCGCCGCCGACAGGAACAAGCACCTTTTTAACAGATGACATCTTCCATTCGTCAGCTGCGCGCAAAACCACGACATCAGAGTCCACCCTGCTCATGATTTTTTCAATTTCGGAGGTTGCATTTTTTTCGTTTAAATCGCTGAGCCCCAGTAAAAGGCTTTCACACCGATGGATGCTTGCCACCCTGATAATTTCAAGCCACGGCTGGGGAGAAACTGTAATTAATGCCTGTGGAGCCAGTCCGCCGACAAATGAGGCGGTGAGGGCCTCTTCCAGAACCGACTGTGCATTGATAAGCTGGGGTGGTGGATTTCCGGGTTGCCAGTTATCTGGCGGTTTCACCACAGACAACAGCAGAACCCGGCCGATGGAGGGCGGCGCCATGGCGGTTGCTACTGAAACCATGAATTCGGCATTAGTGGGATTAACAATAGGCACCAGAACCAGGGGGCTTCGTCCACGCAACAAATGGAGTTGTGGATCAATGGCTGACGTGGAGGCATCAACGATCCCGGTACGTTGTGCGAAAAATATTAGATAAAGGACGATTCCTACCCCAAGCCAAACCACGCCGATCAAGCCTGCGGAGGGAACCTGGATGCCCTGAAAAATGGCCAGGCC
This sequence comes from Desulfobacterales bacterium, assembly GCA_029933295.1. Taxonomy (GTDB): domain Bacteria; phylum Desulfobacterota; class Desulfobacteria; order Desulfobacterales; family Desulfosalsimonadaceae; genus JAOZOL01. The sequence goes on from JAOZOL010000140.1 coordinate 1,185, forward strand.
GATGCAGGCAGTTCCGCCCACGACCTGAGTGGCGGGAAACCACGGCGCTGAAAACGGCATAAATTTTGATCCGGTTCGAATTTTTGTCAGTATGGCGGTCCAGTGGGCCAGGGCGAAAGATACCAGAAAAATCAGGCTGGCCGCCGCCCCGGCCGCCGCCACATCAGGGATCATAAAAAGGATGACCGTTACCATGATCATTGTCAGGATAATCGCATGGATCGGTGTGTTTTTAGATCTGCTGATTCGTCCAAACTGGCGGGGAAAAGATCGGTCCCTGGCCATGGTCAGTGAGATTCTCGATGCGGCCAGAAGATTCGCACGCAAAGCCGAAAGCATCGCCAGAATTGCGGCCACCAGGACGAGCCAGAAGCCAAAAGTCCCCAGGTAATTCCGTGCGGCCACGGCGATGATTGTCTCCGGGTTATTTTGACTCAGACCAACGATGTCCTGGCCGGGTCCGATGCCCACGGTGGAGACCACGAAGAGTAGCGGCAGGTAGATGGCCAGGGCGATGCCGAGAGACAGCAGCATCCCCAGCGGTACATTTTTAGCAGGATTTTTAATTTCGCCGGCGACCGCAGCGATGAGGTCAAACCCCTGCAGGGCGATAAAGGTGTACCCCATAGCCAGAAAGAATCCTTTTGTTCCGTTTGCAAAAAAAGGGTGGAGATGGGCATCAATCGATGCAAAAGGCGTGTTGGAAAGACGCCAGAAACCGGCTATGATGATGACCGCAAAAACTGCGATTTTTCCCCAGGTGGCCCATTGGCCGCCGCCGTTGCTTTTACGGATAAGTGACAGGCTGTAACCGATGGTTGCGGCCGCGGCCAGAAAAAGGATGCTCCCTCGGGTCATTATAGAAAAGGGGATCGGCCTGTGTACGGATGCGATAATTATTTCAATTGCAGTTGCCGCATAAAATGCAAAGCCCAATGCGTAAAGGACGGTTGCCACAATAGAAGCGAACCAGACCACCCAGCCCACCATAAAAGCTGCTGGCGCGGATAAGACCTTTTTTGCAAAGGTGTAGGTGCCGCCGGATTCGGGAAAAGCGGCGGCCATCTCTGCAAAACTCAGGGCCGTCAAAACAGCAATGACACCGTTTAATGCGAATGCAGCAACGGCACCGGGGCCTGTTGCCACAAAAGCGACCCCCGACATGGCCAGAACGCCGCCTCCGACAATTGCCCCCACACCGACACTGGTTGTCCCGAAAAGTCCCAGGGATCGGGGCAGGATGTTTTTACCCGTATCCGATATTGATTTCCTCAATGCGTTCGATCGTTTGGCATCATGGGGCATATCGTCATTTCCAGCTATAGAGGGCAGGATGCACGGCAGTGAAAAGGCCCAATAACAATCAACAAATCGCGAACGTGATTATAGAAAAATCCGTTCGACCCTGAGTCAATCTTGAATGATATGTTCGCTGTTTGGTGTTGAATTATAATGATGGAGTAGGTTTTTGGGGAATGGCCTCACTTTTTCCCATTCCTGTGATTCTTTTTTTGCTTGCCATAAATCAAAGTTTTTCTGCAAATTAAGCCAAAAATCTGGAGTGGTATCAAAGGCGCGGGATAAACGCAAAGCCATATGCGGTGTAACGGCACCCCTTTCATTTATAATTTTGGATAATGTTTTCCTTGAAACACCAAGAGTTGCAGCCATATCCTTAATTGTAATGGATAGGGGCAACAGGTAGTCTTTTTTTATTATGTTGCCCGGATGTGTCGGGCGCCTTATCATTTTTCGCATTGTTATGTCCCCCTAATGGTAATCATCGTAATCGACAATATAGGCATCGCCATCAATAAATTGAAAGAATATGCGCCAATTGCCGGATACTTTTACTGAGTGCAAACCTTTTTTGTCGCCACTCAACTGGTGAAGAAAAGAACCCGGGTAATTCATATCCTTGATTTCTTTTGCGGAATTGAGCCGATCAAGAATTCGAGCAAGCCTATTAGCATGTTCAGGCTTAATTCCTTTCTTGCTCCCAGTGTAAAAAAAAACCTCCAAATCTTTATGTTTAAAAGATTTTATCATGTGGTATAATATGTAACCCAAAAGGTTACATACGTCAAGATTTTATTTGCAGCGAACGATTGAACTGTACCACCGGCCAAATAATGGTGGTCTGCTCTTGACGCTTGTCGAAATTTTAAATGAGTCAAGAGCAGAATGACCCTGACTCCAATTACCAATCCTTATGGTACATCACATCCCGGATATGCCGGAACATGCGGTCAAGAAGGTCATAGGCGGAGATGCCGGATTTTATGTCTAAAAGCTGTTTCCGTGTTTTTTCCCGGGAAGACCGGGCGGCGGCGGCTTCAAACATCTGCCTGGCGTTCCGGCCAATGTCTAAATTCACGGATGAGAAGCGGTGTTTTTTTTCATGAAGACGTGCTTTAAATTCAACGGCTGCTGCTTTCCAGAATTTGGGCCCTGATTGTTTGGCAAATTCAAGCATTCCGGAAGTGGTGCCAAAATATTGGGAAATATCCCGGGAAATGCCTGCCAGGGTTTTTGCGGCATGGAAAAGCGGTTTTTCACCGGTAATGGTTTCAAAAATCATTACCACTATGGCCTGCCAGTCCTGGAGATGCAGGATATACGGGATATCATGATACAATTGTTTTAAAATTTCATTCACAAACATGTGCGAAGGGGTCGCATACCAGAGGGTCCAGCCCAGCCGGGGCTGGTCTGTTATACGGGTTTTCGGATCAGTATAAGCTGCGGTTTCCACGTCGATGAGCCCGATTTCAAATGCATCTGCGGATTTTAAAAAGTTGGGGTATGATGAAGGAGCACCCACAACGAGCAGGTTTTCAGGTTTCAGATCCCGCATGGCGATATTTTTGGACCCAAGCCATGCCAGCAGGTCGATCAGGTTGGTGCAGATCCCCTGAATTTCGGATTTATGCTGATTAAAGGATTGTCCGCGGACGAAATTTTTTACAGATCGATCAAATGTTGTAAATGTGTCATGATAGTCTGCGCTGATTTTTTTTAATAGCATTTCCGCCACAACGGGCATTTCTTTTCGGCGTTTTTCGGCGTTCTCTTTGCTGAGACTGTCTGTAAACCATTCCTTTTTTTTGAATGTCGGAATGTCTGGATCTATATTTTTTTCAAATAGTTCGAAAGCGTTTTGAAGTTTTTGGCAAAGGGGCGCGGTGTTTTTACCATACCGGTCTTCAAAGGCAAGGGGGGACCAGATGATTTCCGAATGTTTTTTGATTTCAGTTGAGACATCTTTTTCCACATCATTGAGTTCTTCTAAGATATGTTTTAAAAAAAAATGTCGGGAAAGATCCATGTAAAAGGCAAAATTTTTTCCGATTTTGAGAAATTTTTGAAACTGCGGAAATTCGGTGAGAATTTTAATACATTCCTGTTCGTCGGTTTTTGCATACTCTCCAACTGTGTTTGCGAATGCAGGAATCCGTTTAAGCACAAGAGATACCTTAGGTGTCAGGCATTCACGGGGCGCAAGGATGTCGGCAATCCGTTTTTCCGCTTTGATACTGCTGATATAGTCATTAAAATTGGTGACAGGGCTGGACGGAAGTTTAACCACCATGTTGTCATCAAAGACAACATAAAAACACTTGCTTTTAGAGCCAGACCCTTCGCCGATAGGCCCCAGAGACATCCTCCTGGACTGCCACCGGTCACCCATGCGTCTTTGTAGCGAATATACAGTGGTTTTTTGAGGCCCTTTTGTATCCAGCCGCAAGAACCGGTAACTGTCTTTTTTTTTCGCCTTTAGCTGCAGCAGGTAAATGTTAAGAAAATACAAAACAACTTTTTCCATATCTGATGCTGCGGGGTCAATGTGAATTTCAACAGGTTCTTCGCTATCTTGCAGAGATTTATTTTCATGCTTACGGGATTTAACGGCATTGCGTTGATGAATAAAGAAAGCCAGCAGAAATGCGCAGAATAAGAGGAAGGCTCCCTTCCAGACAGCATGATTCAGTAATATGCTGAAAATTCCTTTTTTTTGTTCTATTTCAAGGCCGAGAATGATTTGCCAGTCATTTAAGCTGGAAAAAGAAGCGCTGAAAATCTCATCAACATCTTCTTTTTCTACGGAATAGAGCGTTTCCTCCCCCTGTTCATAATATACCGTATTAAATACCTGCCAGATCCTGTCGGCTTCAATCATTTCACCATCGGCTAAAACCAGGACATGTTTATTCCAGGTGGTAATGATCATGGCGGAGAATACGGCAATGCAAAGAATGCCTATGGTTATGAAGCAATGTTTAATTTTCATGCTGTCTCTTTATTAAAAAATTCATCCACAAGCGACTGGTATTGTTCCGGGGTTTTTGCTTTTTTGATTTTTTTCACAGCCTTCTTACAGTCTGAAAACGGCTGTGAAAAATACTGCCAGAGACCTTTCATGCGGTCTAAAATATGTGTGGGGCCGCTTAGAATCCTGCTGTATTGTAAAAATAATTCATCGTGAAAGGATTTGAGTTTTTTGATTTTGCCTTCGGGTTTATGTTTTCCGGTTTTAATCCTTTCCGGCAAAAAGGGATTCACCAGCGCCCCGCGTCCGATCATCCAGCGGTTAATGGTGGCAAACCGTGCGGACAATCGGTTAAAATCGTTTTCAGTGAGAATGTCACCATTATAGACAATCGGATGCCGGGTCAGAGAAAGACATGTTGCAAAGGCATCCAGGTCAGGCGTCCCATTATACATTTGCACACCGGTTCTGGGATGAATAATAATTTCTTCAATGGGATAGGTGTCTAAAATCGGCAGCAGCGCAAAAATCTCCTTTTTGGTGTTTCTGCCCAGCCGTGTTTTGATGGACAATTGTCCGTTGATGGCAGGGATCACATTGTCAAGAAAAGACTGGATCAGATCAGTAAAGGGAAGCAGCCCGGAGCCGCGTTGCTTGTTTGCCACCTGGGGATAGGGGCACCCGAGATTCCAGTTTACAGTCTCATAGCCAAGCTCAAACAGTCGGTTTGCCAGCAGAATAAACCCGTCCGCTGATTTGCTCAGGATCTGGGGGATGACCGGCATATTTTTATTGTTTTCAGGCAGAACGCCCTTTAAATATTTTTTCCGGATTTTACTGCCCGAAGGACTTGCGATAAATGGTGCAACCGAAAGGTCAAAGCCGTTAAAGTGGTCTGCAAAGGTATTTCTGTATATGTGATCGGTCATCCCACGGATGGGGGCCATGTAAAGTCGGGGGGGAGACAGAGTATTGTCGCTAAGAGGTTTTGAACTCATACCGAGGTTATATTTATGCCTTTTCTCAGGGTGAGCCCTTAGTTCACTTCCCGGGTTTTATGAAATGCGATTTCCGGCCATTGTTCCATACA
>JAOZOL010000533.1 GCA_029933295.1 Desulfobacterales bacterium
ATTACCAGTCGTATATGATCTCCCAGTGTTCACCAAACGATATGTCTTGTTCACTGTAGCGGCAGGAGAGGGTTTTTCCTTTGCCGGGGGCCTGGCCGGCCTCCTCTTTCCAGTAGCGGATATAGATGGCCGGAATAAGATGGCCTGTCTGTTCGGTTTTCGCCAGATCGTCAGCCAGGTCTTTCGAGCCTGTGATCCAGTCCTCCTTTTCCTCGATTACTTTCCAGATGGTATCATGGGCCTTGCTTCTGACCCGTTCCCCCACCCGGGGAAGCGCCCATTGTTCCCTAAGTTCCTTAAATTTATATAAAGATTTTTCCCCGTGATCCAGGACTTTTTCGCCCATGATCATAATTCCAAGAGCGCCGATGGGCGCGGTGATAAGGATGGAGAGGACCGCAACCGCCAGGATTACTTCACCGGAGGCCACGCCTGCGGCCAGCGGAACAGCGCCGATGGCCGCCTGCACCGTGGCCTTGGGGATATAGGCTACAATGCAGAACATTTTTTCTCTAAAAGTGAAAGGGGTTCCGATCAATGAAAGGTAGGTACCAACGCTTCTGAAAACCAGGCCGATCAGGATCACAAGCGTTCCGGCAAGCCCGGCCTTCCAGGCGACGTGGATGTTGACCTGGGCGCCCACCAGGACAAACAGCAATAGTTCGGCAAACACCCAGAGTTTTTTCAGCTTTTGTGAGATGATATGGGCGATGGGTTCTGATTTTTCGAGGATGATAAAGCCGATAGCCATTACCCCCAGCAGACTTGCCACCGGTACCCATGCTTCAACCGTTTTTTCCAGCCAGGTCAGGAAAATGGCGACCCCCATCACGATCATGGTCCGTTTGGGCGGCCGCCAGTCATATTTTTTAAACAGCCAGTACAATAAATAACCCGGTATGACGCCTACCAGTACTCCTAAGGCAATGGAGATCGGAATTTCAGACAGCTTAAGCCACAAGTTGATCTTTTCGCCGCCGTACATGCCCAGCAGGATGGTGAAGATAACAATCACAAAAACATCATCCACTGACGATGCACCCAGTACCAGGGTTGGGATCCCTTTTTTGGCGCCCCGGCCACGATCCATGAAATCAATCATAAGAGGGACTACCACCGCGGGTGAGACTGCGCCGAGAATGGTGCCCAGGATGGCCGCTTCCAGGTAGGATATGTGCAGCAGCTTCGGCGCAACGAGTGTGACACCGACAATTTCAAAAATTGCCGGAATTGCGCTCATGGTAAGGGCTGCCCGGCCCACACGGTTCAAGGTGTCCCGATGGAGTTCAAATCCTGCGCGGAGAAGGATCACGATGAGGGCTATTTTTCTAAAATCTGCCGATACATGCATCATCTCCGGTCGCATTAAACTAAAGACATAGGGCCCTGAAAGAATGCCCACAACGAGCATACCCACCAGACCGGGCACTTTCATTTTCCGAAACAGGTAATCCGCTGCCAACCCTAAGATTATGATTACCGCAAGACTGATCGCCATATTTTTCTCCCAATGCCATGATAAATGCTCAACCGTTAAAAACCGAAAAATTCCGTTAAATACATTCAAACTGGGTTTTGAAATAGTTGTCAAGCGCAAAAAGAGTAAAATCAGGGTAACCGCATTTGAATTTAAATTTGAGGAAAACCCGTGAAAATGGTTT
>JAOZOL010000141.1 GCA_029933295.1 Desulfobacterales bacterium
AATTAATGCTCTTTGCCCGGATTAAAGAGATAGCCACCCGTTATCATTGATGTTGCCGAATTATTGATAATTTCTCTGATTTCAGTAACCGACATATCCAGCAGATATTTCATGAAGGGCAGTTTTTCTTCAGGCGGATAAACGCTTGATACTTTTCCCTTTATACCCCCAAGACGACCGGCCCATTCGATGGCGTCTTCAAGGTTGCCGAGTCGGTCAACCAGACCCAGGGTTTTTGCCGTTTCACCGGAAAAAATACGGCCATCCGCAAGTTTTTGGATGTCCTCAATCTGCATCTGTCTGCCTTTGGCAACATCTTTAATAAACTGACGATGAACGGTATCGGAAAATTTTTGAAGCAGCGATTTTTCCGTTTCCGTCATCTTTCTGACCGGTGATCCAATGTCCTTGTATTTGCCGCTTTTGATCACCACCGGATACAAACCTATTTTTTCGAAAAGTTCCCGGAAGTTGGTATAGCCCAGGATAACGCCGATGCTGCCGGTTATTGTGCCTGGATTTGCGACAATGCCATCCGTTGCCGCAGCAACATAGTATCCCCCGGAAGCGGCAATCGCGCCCATGGATGCGATGACTTTTTTGCTTTTTTTTGTTTTTTGGATTTCCCGGTATATTTCCTGGGAGGGGCCCACCGCCCCGCCCGGGGAATCAATACGAAGGACAATCGCCTTGATTGAATCATTTTCCCTGAAGTCTTTTATCTGGGAAAGAATTTTTTTGGAATCTGATATAATGCCGGTGAGTTCGACAATGCCTACTTTATCTGAAAATCCCATGTCGGACTGATGCTGCCCGATCATGGCAAGCAAGGATATAATGAATGTACTGCCGGCGATAATCGCGGTAAACACCAGTAAAAAAAATAAATATGGATGCCTGCGGGAAAACATAGGGGGTAATCATCCGGTATGTTAAATGGAATAGATATAGGGATGAAGAAGGAAAGCACCTTCTTCATCCCTATTATTACCTGAATTTTCACCCGAAGGGCGAGCCGGAGGCTCGTGCAAAATTCAGGTATTAATTTATTTTATCTCCTCACCCTCAATATCAGCAGCTATATCTTCAACCTCTGCTGCCGTTTCTTCAGCAGATACTTCCGTCTCGTTAGATTCGGTTTTTTCTTCAACGTCTTCAACGTCTTCAACGAGGGCCTCGCCAGCTGCTGATACCTCATCCACAGTTTCAGCCGTCACATCGGCAACCCCTTCAACCGGATCAGACGCCTCGGCAGTTTTTTCAACATCATTTTCAGCAGCGTCTTCGCCCTCATTCACAGCCGCCTCAGTTTTTTCCTGACCGTTAAATTTTTCCTGAAGATTTTCTTTTAACATTTCCCCAAAACTGGAACGGGCAGGTTGGGCTTTGTTTACATATTCTTCAAGCATTGACTGATCATCTTCTTCATTCAGTCGTTTAATGGACAGGCCGATACGTTTTTCATCTGTATTAATATTCATTACTTTTGCAGTTAATGAATTTCCCTCTTCATACTGGCCAACCGGGGTTTTGATTTTTTCTTTGCTGATTTCAGATACATGAACCAGCCCTTCAATCCCTTCCTCCAGCTCCACAAAGATTCCAAAATCAGTGACGTTGGTAATGGGGCCGTTAATTTCCGTTCCGATGGGATATCGTTCCGCAACGGTTTCCCATGGATCATCTTCAAGCTGTTTAATTCCCAGCGAAAACCGTTCATTGCCCTTGTCAATATCTAAAACCCTGGCCTGGATCATTTCACCCTTTTTATATATTTCAGACGGATGTTTAATCCGTTTAATCCAGGATATATCTGATATGTGAACCAGACCGTCAATGTCATCATCAATACCTACAAAGATACCGAAATCGGTAATATTTTTAATTTTTCCCTCAATGGTCGATCCAATGGGATATTTTTCACTGATCAATTCCCATGGATTCGGGTTGATTTGTTTCATGCCTAAGGAAATCCGGCGATTTTCCGGTCTGATATCCAGTACAACCGCTTCAACTATTTCGCCGACACTGACCACCTTGGACGGGTGGCGGACTTTTCGGGTCCAGGACATTTCAGATACGTGAATCAGTCCTTCAATCCCTTCTTCCACTTCCACAAATGCGCCGTAATCTGTCAGGCTGACGACTTTACCATTAATTCGGGCGCCCACCGGATATGTTTCTTGTGCAGTGGTCCATGGGTCCGGAACAAGCTGTTTCATGCCCAGAGAGACCCTTTCATTTTCCTCATCAAAGGATAAAACCTTGACGTTAATCGTATCACCGATTGCATAAAGTTCGCCAGGATGTTTCACCCTTCCCCATGAAATATCTGTTATATGCAGCAGGCCGTCCACGCCGCCGAGATCAACAAAAATTCCGTATTCCGTGATATTTTTGACCACGCCTTCCATCACCTTGCCTTCCTCAATGGAAGCTAAGGTTTCGGAGCGTTGGGCCTCACGTTCACCTTCCAGGATCGCCCGCCTTGAAAGAACAATATTGTTCCGTTTGCGATTGAATTTTAGAATTTTAAAGTCATGGGACTTTCCGACCATTTCATCAAGATTCCGGATGGGTCGTAAATCCGCCTGGGAACCGGGGAGAAATGCCTGTACCCCGACATCAACCGAGAACCCTCCCTTTACCCTGTTGGTAATTACACCTTCAATGGTGCCGTCGGCCTCATGAATTTCCTTGATGGCTTCCCATACCTTGACTTTTGCTGCTTTTTCTTTTGACAGGATGACGCGTTCTTCATCTTCATCCCAGACTTCGATCATTACCTCAACCTTGTCGTTTAAGTTGACGTCCACATTTCCGTTTTCATCCTTGAATTCATGGATGGGAATCTGACCTTCCGACTTATAGCCGACATCAACCAGTACATGATCCCTGTCAACAGAGATGATCGTACCCATAACGACTTCACCCTCTTCAAACTGCTTGAGGCTTTCTTCATACATTTCCATCAGCGATTCCATGCTTTGATCGGAATCGTCAGCGCCCGTTGCTGAAGATGTGTCTGCTGCAACCCCTTCAGTCCCTTCAAGAACGGATGCTTCCGGTGTTACCTGTGCTGCATTTTCTAACTCTGTTTCTGTTTCAGATTTGTCTGCAAAATTTTCCATTAAACATTTTCTCCTTTAGCCGATTTTTTTTATACTGTAATGACGCATGAGCCCAAACAGTATAACCAAATTCAAATAGCAGGTCTTTTTCTTAAATTCAACAAATAAATTTGATAAACATAATGTTTTGCAAAGAAAATAGAAAGGTATGCAGATTAAGTTATTTGCAGGCGGTTATGGTGGATTTGGGTAACTTTTCAATAAGCCCGGGCAGAGGAATATTTGAAGAAGGTCGGGTTAGTCCGGCACTCAAATCTGTATGTGTTGTACTGTTTCCCGTAAAGATTTTTGAGATTTGAGTGCCGGACGTAACACGACAAAAACGCCTTATTGAAAAGTTACAGATTTGATAGCTTTTGATTGATATAGTCCATCATTTTTTCAACCACACCTTCAACAGGGATATCCGTGGAATCGATTAACACAGCATCATCTGCGGATTTCAAGGGAGCGGTATCTCTGGTGGAATCGTTTTGATCTCGTAGTTTCATGTCTTTTTCCACGTTGTCGAGGTTTTGTGGAGCTTTTTTTGCCAGTTCTTTATACCGTCTTTTTGCCCTGGTTTTCAAATCAGCGGTTAAAAAAAATTTTACATCTGCTTCCGGAAACACCACAGTTCCCATGTCCCGGCCTTCAAACACGGCTGCTTTTTCCGCACCCATTTTATGCTGAACATCCAAAAGCGCCTGCCTTACAATCGGCCTGGCGGACACCGCAGATGCCATCATGGACATTTCAGGCGTGCGGAGCTGGTCCGTGATGTCGGATGTGCCTGAAAAGAGGCGCGTCCCTTTTTCATTGCGGATAAATTTCAATTCCAGGCGTCGGCATAAGTCTTCCAGCTTTTTATCATCATTAGATGGTATTCCGGCGGCCTTTGCTTCAAATGCCACCCCACGGTACAGAGCACCGGTATCAATATAATTATAATTCAGTCGATTCGCCAGGGTTCGGCTTACGGTTGTTTTGCCCGCACCGGCAGGGCCGTCTATTGTAATTAGCAGTTTGCGCATTAACATTCCTTTCCAAGTACTTTTTCCAGCGCGTCTAAAAACCGAATATTCTCTTCATGCGTCCCCACGTTTATACGTATATATTCGGGATACCCGTATGAAATCATGGATCGGACGATGATTCCTTCTTTAAGCATGGCATTAAAAATTGCATCAGCATTTTGTTTTACATCAATGAGAAAAAAATTAGCCTGGGTCGGAAAACAGATCACCCCCATTTTTTTCAGTGAATCCTGTAGAAATTTCAGTTCCGTGTGAATCAGGGTTTTGGTTTTGTTTAAGAAATTATTGTCGTCCAGAGCCGCAACCGCTCCTGCCAGGGCCAGAGAATTGGTGTTAAAAGGTTCCCTAACACGATTTAACAATGCTGCTATTTCTGCAGGCATCACACCATACCCGATCCGGATACCCGCCAGGCCGTAAGCTTTTGAAAATGTCCTTAATACAGCTATTGGCCGGTCAGCCCCGACCAGTGCCAGCCCGTCAAGGCATTTTGGATCACGGGCAAATTCAATGTATGCCTCATCCAGCACTACTACCACCTGGGGTGGAACCTGTGACAGGAATGATTCAAAGGAGTCTCTGGTAACATAACTGCCTGTTGGGTTGTTGGGATTTGTGATAAAAATTATTCTGGTTTTTTCAGATACTGCCTTACCAATTGCGGAAAGATCCACGGATAATTCTTTTAAGGGGACAAACACCGGTTTAGCATTCATTGACCGGACAAATATTTCATACATTAAAAATGAAGGCGATGTCATGATTGCTTCATCACCAGGTGTCAGAAACACCCTGGCCAGCATTCCGATCACATCATCCGAACCATTTCCCAGAACGATTTGTGATTTCGGCACGCTCAATTTATCGGCCAGCTTGTTGATCAGATAGTATCCACTGCTGTCCGGATACCGGTGCAGGTTTGCCATCGCATTTTTCATGGCTGTTATCGCCATGGGGGAGGGGCCCATCGGATTTTCATTGGATGCCAGCTTGATGGAGCCGGAGATACCGTATTCACGTTCCAGTTCTTCTATGGGTTTCCCGGCTTTATACGGCGTAAGTGATAATATGTTTTCAGGCACTTTTAATTTCATAAGAGTTTTTCCAATTATTTGATATCGATATAATAATTTTTTTATTCATCCTGCGAGTCTGATTCGTTCATTTGCAAGGCTTTCAGAGTGAAGCTGTATGTGTTTATACCGCGAATTCTGAATAACGCAGCAAATGGGCGAATCAGTCTCGTAAAGGACGGGTTTTCCACCGACGATGCACCCAAAACCACTGGTCCGGATATCGACGGATGACAGACTCAAGCACCCGGTTATACTGGAGGGTGTTGGCTTCAATGTCTCTGGCTTTATCGCCGGATCGGATCAGCGGCACTTCCTGGCCGAATTCAACCCTGAATCCGTTTTTCTCACGCAGTAAAAACAATGGTACCACCGGTGCGCCGGTCCATAAGGCAATTAACGCCAGACCTTTATTGGTACTTGCAGGACGTCCGAAAAAATCAACAAATACACCGGCCTTTCTGCGCGTGTACTGATCCAGCAGAATACCGATCAGCTTTTTTTGTTTTAATTCCCTTAAGATCGGACGCATGGCATTTTTTTTGGGATACAGTTTTGCGCCGTATTGGCTTCTCAATTCAATAAAAAATCGGTCCAGTGGTTTAAAATCAAGCGGACGGTATACGGCACTCATAGGGTATCCAAGCATTGCTGCCGCCAGAGACAACAATTCCCAGTTGCCCATATGACCGGTTAACACCAACACTCCTTTGTTTTTTTTATAAGCCGCTTCAAGATGATGCAGCCCGTGGATATGAAAATATTTTGAAAATTCTTTTTCTTTGAGCTGGCGCATCCACCCGATTTCAAACAACACCCGCATCAGGTTGCAAAACACCTGTCGGGCAATCTGTCTGATTTCAACTGCGCTTTTTTCCCGGCCAAACACATCCGTTAAATTATTTATGGCCACGTCACGATGACGTTTGTCCAGGATAAACCATAACTGCCCGATGCCGTTTGAAAGCCGTATCGCTGTTTTTTGTGGAATGCGCCCCAGCAGGTCAAAAAAACCTAAAATAATTTTATAATTTATTTTTTTCCAGCTAATTGCCATTTTATCCCACGGACACATAAAAATTTCAGATCAGATTTAACACACTGAATCTCTTTGCAGCTATCATATCCTTATCAATCGTGCAATCCATAAATAATGACGAACTCGTAAAAGTCCGCCTGCTGCGTTGCGCTCGCCGACAGTTTTTTAAGTTGGGTAGTGACTCGGCCTTTGTGCCAAAAATGACAAAAATTTCGACTTACAAATAAGTAATTCTTAAAAATCATTATCTCGCGCAGAGACGCAGGGATCGCAGA
>JAOZOL010000534.1 GCA_029933295.1 Desulfobacterales bacterium
ATCAGCATTAACAAACAATGGCGTGTTTGTTTTGAGTGGCATGAGGGTAATGCATTTGATGTTGAAATTATAGATTATCATTGAGGTATTGATATGAGTGCGAAAAAACTTCTTGATCCGATTACACCAGGTGAAATCCTGCGTGAAGATTTTATGGAACCCCTGGGTATTAGTATAAATCAGCTTTCACGTGACCTTTCTGTCCCTCCCAATAGGATTAGCGAGATTGTCAACGGGAAAAGATCCATTACTGCCGATACTGCATTGAGACTACAGCGATATTTTGGTGTTGAAGCTCAATTTTGGATGAACTTACAGACTGAATATGATTTGCGAATGATAAAGCGGAAAATTTGGTCTGACATTGAACGGCGAATTATTCCGGTTAAGACAACTGAAACAGGGGTTGAGCATAGCGCGGGGGCATAACATCCGCATGAGGACGCTCATAAACTCGCGCCTGTGATGCGGGACATTAGCTTCTAAAAATGAATTATTGACGTTTTAATGTTTAAGCGCTATAATGTCAAAAAAATAATTAGAGGTGATATTATGGCTACACCCGCGAAACGTGCCACGGTCTATTTAGACCCTGTCTTGCATAAGGCTCTTAAATTAAAGGCCGTCGAAACCTCTCGTTCAATCTCTGATCTGGTGAACGCAGCCGTCAGAGAAGCTTTGGCCGAGGATGCTGAGGACCTTGCCGCGTTTGATGAAAGGGCTGATGAACCTTTGATCAGCTACGATGAAATGGTCAAGAGACTGAAAAAAGATGGCCGTATATAAGCTTTTTTTCAAAAAGTCGGTGCAGAAAGATTTTGATACCATCCCGAAAAAGGATCTGAGGAGAATCCTAAATCGTATAGAGGAACTCACAGAAGATCCGCGACCGCCTGGTTGTGAAAAGTTGACCGGACAGGAAAGATACCGCCTGCGCCAAGGGCGGTATCGTATTGTATATTCGATTCAAGATGATGAACTTACGGTATGGGTTGTAAAAGTTGGACACCGTAAACACATCTATCGCTGAAGCGAATCAGGTAGCCGGGGGTTTTTCTCCCCCAGCCCCCACACCACCCGGCAAGCGGGGCCGTCTTGGGGAACACCCTTTCGGGTGACCTGTCGACGGCCGTTGACCACCACACCGGCTCTCAGGTACTTACCGATCAGCTTTAGGACACGTTTGTCTTTGATTTTCCGGACAACCCGGTGCATGAGCACATCATGGTTGACCGTATCGAAAAACTTTGACAAATCCATGTTCACGGGCAGAATCCGGGAACTCATTGATTGACATATTGTCGATACCGGGAGCCCCTTTATTGGCCTTCACCCGTTTCCATGCCTGTTACATGTTCTCTCTGGACAGTATCCGTTCCAGCAGTTAAGCATTTGGGTCGGGCGATTCAATAACGCGCCGAATATTCACTCCTTCGTTCGAATTCTCTGTGTTATGCGAGCTCATTGAGGTTCCTTCCCTGTTTAAGTGTTCGGCCCTTCACCATGTCCCGGGCATTACTCCGGGCGTTGGGCTACTATGGCCTCTGCTGACTTCTGTCTGATAACACCATGCGTTTCCACACGGTGCGCTTTCGTTTTGCCTTAGGGTTCGCGCAAAAATAACTTCGCAGAATTGGCGCTCAGATTTGGTCCAG
>JAOZOL010000012.1 GCA_029933295.1 Desulfobacterales bacterium
CGTTGGGATTCCAGAATACAGATTGCCACGCAATATTCTCAACAGTGAAATCCAGACCATTGAAAAAATGGGCGTGAAAATTAAAACCAATGTGACTTTCGGCAAAGACATTACTCTGGACACTCTGAAAGCAGATGGTTTTTCCTCCACATTTATTGCCATCGGCCTGCATGGTGGCCGTGCGTTAGGCGTTGAAAACGAAAATGCGGACGGTGTTCTCCAGGGGGTTGATTTTTTACGTGATGTAGCCATGGGAAAAGAGGTTGCCATCGGCAAAGATATCCTGGTGATTGGCGGCGGGAACGTTGCCATTGATGTTGCCCTGTGCGCCAAACGAAAAGGGGCGGATAATGTAACCATGGTCTGCCTGGAATCAAGAGCTGAAATGCCGGCCTGGGAGCATGAAATCACAGAAGCCCTTGAAGGCGACATTAATATAGTTAATAGTTTTGGCCCGAAAAACTTTTTTATCGACAAAGGCAGACGGGTATCAGGAATCGAGTTTAAAACATGCACAGCGGTTTTTGATGACAACGGAAAATTCAGCCCCGAATATGATGAATCTGCATGCCAGGCATTTTTCGGCGATACCATCATAGTTGCCATCGGGCAATCCGCCGACCTGGAACATATTACAAAACAGGGCATTGAAATCTCCAGGGTTGGCGGCCTTCATGCCGACCCGATCACCCTCCAGACATCTATTGACTGGGTTTTCGCCGGTGGGGACGCGTTTTACGGTCCAAAATCAATCGTTGAAGCAGTGGCCTGCGGCAAAGAGGCTGCAGAAAGCATTCATCGCTTTATCAACGGTGTGGACTTAAAACAAAACCGTGAAAAAATCTGGGAATTTGAAAAGCCTGATATTCTCAATGAACCTTTAAGGGGCAGAACCCCGGTCCGCTGCCTGGCACCTGACGCGCGAGAATGTAATTTCCTTGAAGTATCATATGGATACAATGAGAATGAAGCAAAAGACGAGGCAGCCAGGTGCCTGAATTGCGGCATCTGTTCGGAATGTTACCAATGCGTTGAAGCATGCATTGCCGGAGCCATTAACCACAATGACAAAGATACCGAAGAAACCCTTGAAGTCGGGTCAATTATTCTGTGCCCCGGAAATGACATTTTTGATCCTTCTCCCTTTGAAGATATTTATCATTATAAAACAAGCCCCAACGTCCTTACCAGCCTTGAATTTGAACGAATCCTTTCCGCATCAGGACCTACCATGGGCCATCTGGTCAGGCCTTCGGATAAAAAAGAACCCGAAAAAATCGCCTGGCTGCAATGTGTTGGCTCCAGAGACACCAACCGATGCGGTAACGACTACTGCTCTTCGGTCTGCTGCATGTATGCCATCAAAGATGCCATGATTGCCAAAGAGCACTCAAAAAGTGATCTGGACACGGTTATCTTTAATATGGACATTCGGACATTTGGCAAGGATTTTGAAAAATATTATCTCAGGGCAAAAAATGATGACGGCGTGCGATTTGAAAAAGCAAGAATCCATACCATTGACGTGATAAAGGAAACCGATAATCTTCGACTCAGGTATACAGATGAAGCAGGAATCATGCAGGAAGAAGAATTTGACATGGTGATTCTGTCTGTGGGCCTCCAGGTTTCGGAATCCACCATTGCCACCGCCAATTTGTTTGGCATTGAACTGAACAAGAATAACTTTGCGCTCACCAAACCTTTTACTCCCACGCAGACAAACCGTCCGGGCATTTTTGCCTGTGGCGCTTTTCAGGGGCCCAAGGACATCCCATCATCCGTCACGGAAGCCAGTGCAGCTGCCTGTGAAGCCGGGCGTTGCATGGCGGATGCCAGGGGAACATGCCTTAAAAAATTAGACATCCCGGATGAAATTGATGTTTCCGGAACACCGCGCATCGGCGTTTTTGTCTGTGACTGCGGCATCAATATTGCCGGGACTGTCGATGTTCCAAGCGTCCGGGAATACGCTGAAACCCTGCCAAATGTTGTGTACTCCGGCGAAAATCTCTTTACCTGCAGCCAGGATGCCCAGGACCAGATGAAAGAAATTATCAAAGAACACCGGCTGAATCGGGTCGTGGTTTCTTCCTGTACACCTAAAACCCATGAACCGATTTTTATGGATACGCTTGAAAAATGCGGGCTGAACAAATACATGTTTGAGATGGCCAACATCCGGAACCATGATTCATGGGTACATTCCGACGAACCTGAAAAGGCTACCCAAAAAGCCAAAGATCTGGTAAAAATGTCCGTGGCACGGGCCGCCTCCCTTCATCCGCTGCATGAGCGGCAGATACCTGTTACCTACCGCGCATTGATCATCGGCGGCGGGGTGGCTGGGATGACTGCCGCCATCAGCATTGCGGACCAGGGTTTTGAGGTTGTTCTGGTGGAAAAAGAAGCCGAACTGGGCGGTCTGGCCAATCGACTCACCAAAACTATCGAGGGCGAAAATATTCAGGCTTATCTGGCACAACTTGTTCAAAAAATAAAAAATCACCCCAAAATTCAAGTTCTAACCCAATCCCTGATAGTCGATTTCTCAGGATTTAAAGGAAATTTCAAAACAGAAGTATTGGTCGGCCCGGGTATGTATGAACGAAAGATTGATCACGGCGTACTCATTTTAGCAACCGGCGGCAATGAGTATACACCTAAAGAATACCTATACGGTCAAAACCCGAATATAGTGACACAAATTGAACTGGAACAAAAACTTGAAAATGATGGCGCTGACGCCCTGGAGCAGGTGGTCATGATCCAGTGCGTGGGTTCCAGAAACGAAGAAAACCCGAACTGCTCACGGGTCTGCTGTCAAAGCGCCATAAAAAATGCCATTCATATTAAAGAGCTTAACCCGGACACCCAGGTTTATATCCTGTATCGAGACATTCGAACCTATGGACTGATGGAAGAATATTACACCCGGGCCCGAGAACTCGGGGTACTCTTTTTCCGTTTCAAAAAAGACGACCCGCCGGAGGTAACATCATCTGAAAATGGACTTACCGTTACCTTTATCGACCATATCCTGGGACGAAAACTCAGTGTTGATACTGATCTTCTGGCGCTAAGTGCCGGCGTTGTTGCCGAAGACACCGAGGAACTGTCGTCTATTATGAAACTGGCCAGGGATGCTGAAAATTATTTTATTGAAGCCCACGTAAAACTCCAGCCGGTTGAAATGGCGTCCGAAGCAATATTTATCTGCGGCATGGCCCACAGCCCCAAACTGATCACGGAAACTATTGTCCAGGCCCAGGCAGCTGCTTCCCGGGCCATCACCTTTTTGTCCCAGCCCCATTTAACATTATCTGCGGTAACCGCATGGGTCGACCCGGAAAAATGCGCTTCATGTCTGATCTGTGTACGAACCTGCCCCTATAATGTCCCTGTAATCAATAAAGACGGTGTTAGTGAGATTGATGACGCATTGTGCCAGGGTTGCGGCGCATGTGTCGCGGAATGCCCGGCAAAAGCTATTGAGTTAAACTGGTATGAAGATGAGCAGTTATTATGCAAGGTTGATGCCTTACTGGAAGGAGTGATATGAGTCAGGATTTTGATCCGATTATTCTCGCGTTTTGCTGCAGTTACTGAGGTTATTCTGCTGCGGACCTGGCAGGTTCCATGCGATTGACCTATCCAACAAGTATCAAAATTATCCGGGTGCCCTGTGCCGGCAAAGTTGATATCATTCATCTCTTGCGGGCATTTGAAAAAGGCGCCGACGGTGTATGCGTTATCGGATGCATTGAAGGTGACTGTCATTTTAAAACCGGCAACTTCAGGGCCCGAAAACGGGTGGAGCAGGCTCAAAAAATACTCGACACTATCGGTATTGGCGGAGAGCGGGTCAAAATGTACAACCTGTCTTCCGGCGAAGGGCCACTTTTTGCCAAACATGCCCAGGACATCCATGATAAAATCATGGAGCTGGGACCAAACCCCATAAAAATAAAAAAACATAAGGCCGCGTAAAAAATGCGCCTGCAACATTGAACAATCCTGAAATCTTTTATATGAAAGGTCGAATTTATGATTGTTGCTGAAAAAAAACCGGTTGAAGAAATAATTGAATATGTACAGGATTGCCGGAAAATACTAATTCTGGGCTGCAATGAATGTGTCACGGTATGTGAAGCCGGCGGGAAAAAAGAAGTCGGTGTGCTTGCGTCAACCCTTCGAATGTATTTTCTAAACCAGGGCAAAGAAGTCAAAATTGACGAGATCACCCTGGAAAGACAATGCGATCATGAATATCTTGAGGAAATCCGGGATGTCGCAGACCAGTACGATGCCATTATCTCCCTTGCATGCGGTGTGGGCGTCCAGTTCATGGCGGAAAAATACCATTCTGTTCCCATCTATCCCGGCGTCAACACCTGCTTTCTGGGCGCGACGGAAGAAAGGGGCCTGTGGACGGAGCGGTGTCAGGCCTGCGGAAACTGTATGCTGGGGATCACCGGGGGCATTTGTCCGGTCTCCCGGTGTGCTAAACGATTATTAAACGGCCCGTGCGGAGGATCATCAAACGGCAAATGCGAAATCAGCAAAGATCTGGACTGCGCATGGCAGCTGATTATTGATCGTTTAAAAGCATTAGACAGACTTGACGATTATGAAAAAATCTGTCCCATCAAGGACTGGTCCACCGACCGCGCCGGCGGACCTCGAAAAGTGGTCAGGGAGGATGTTCAAATATGAGCGTGAAAACACCCAGCAAACTGGAAAAAATTCTATCAGAAGGACACCTTGCAGTAACCTCCGAATGCGGTCCCCCGAGGGGCAGTGATCCGGATGCGGTCAAAAAAAAAGCAGAGCTCATCAAAGATTATGTGGATGCGGTGAATATTACGGATAATCAGACATCTGTTACCCGGATGTCCAGCCTTTCAGCCTGCATCCATTTAAAGCTTATGGGCGTGGAACCGGTCCTTCAGATGGTGACCCGGGACAGAAACCGGATTGCGATACAGAGCGATATCCTCGGTGCCGCATCATTTGACATATTTAACATGCTCTGTTTGTCCGGTGACCATCAAAGTTTCGGGGACTGTCCCCAGGGCCAGAATGTCCATGACCTGGACTCCATGCAATTGCTTCAGACCGTCCATTTAATGAGAGATGAAGGCAAATTTCTAGGCGGCGCCGACATTAACCGGCCGCCAAAAATGTTTGTGGGGGCAGCCGCAAACCCCTTTGCCGACCCGTTTGAAATCAGAACCCCCCGGCTCGCAAAAAAAATAGCGGCCGGCGCGGAGTTCATCCAGACACAATGCATTTATAATCTTGATAAATTTGAGGAATGGATGAAACAAATCTGCGACCGGGGGCTTCATGAAAAGGTTTACATCCTTGCCGGTGTGACTCCGCTGAAGTCAGCCGGCATGGCAAAATTTATGAAAAACAGGGTTCCCGGCATGGATGTGCCGGATGATGTTGTCAAACGGATGGCGGACACGCCCAAAGAAAAACAACCGGAAGAAGGCATCAATATCTGTGTTGAAACCATTGAGCGGTTAAAATCCGTTGAAGGCGTGAAAGGCTTTCATATCATGGCAATTGAGTGGGAAGAAAAAGTTCCCGGAATTGTGGAACGGGCCGGTTTGTATCCAAGGCCAAAAATTGAGGCCGAAAATTGATTGATTTTATAAATTTTGTGAAATAAAATAAATTTGACATTTCCAAAAAAAATCGGTTTATGAAGCCATCAGTTGCAATAAGCCGCAACGCACCTGACTTCGGTGGTGAAAAAGGAGGATAAAGATGAGCGAAAAGAAAAGAATTCTTATTGTTGATGATGAACCGGATTTCGTCTCCATCGTCAAAAAAAATCTGGAAAAAGCAAACTTTGACGTCGAAGTAGCGTATGACGGGGTGGAAGGTATCAAGAAAGTAACAGCCAACCCCCCGGACGCCATCGTTTTGGACGTCATGATGCCTGAAAAAGACGGCTACAAGGTCTGTGCAGAACTTAAAGCAGATGAAAAATACAACGATATTCCGATCTTGTTGTTAACCGCTGTGGCGGACCATGTCAGTTCAACCCGATATTCCCATTATGACGGCATGAGCACGGAGGCCGACGACTATCTGCCAAAACCAGCGTCTGCGGAAGATATTTTAGATTCCGTTAAAAGCCTTTTAAACATGTAAATACCTTCATCTATTATATCGTGAAGTGCTTATTGTTGAACCGCTGAAATTAAACTTTCCACATCTTTTAAAATTTCAGCGGTTCAATTATTTGAAAGCAAAAAGTGTTTTTTTGCTGTTTGTTTGCATAAAAATGTAAATCAGCCCGAATACGACCGGATAAGGAAACGGATAAGTTTTGCCGGGAAAAAGTGATAAATTTACCCTTCTGCATTCATTAAACGGCAATCGCCACCAGGTATTCTGTATCTTAAGCGATGAGCGGGTATTTGCGTCTAAATCACCCGGCGTCTTTAACCAGGTGATGAAAGGCGCCGGTATCAACGGCTCCTATGTACCGTTCATGGTCAACCCGGATAAAATCGGCGAAGCCATGAGCAGTTTAAGAGCGCTAAACATTGCAGGAGCCAATGTCACCGTCCCTTATAAAGAAAAAATTGCTCCTTATATGGACTCAGTATCCGAAAGTGCCGAGATTATCGGCGCCATCAATACCATTGCCAGAAACGGTGAAAAGCTGAAAGGCTATAATACCAATGCCATCGGGTTAATGGATACGCTTGAAGAAATACAATGTGAGCCTGGAGGAAAAACCGCCCTGGTCCTGGGTGCCGGTGGCGCTGCCAAAGCGGCTGTATTTGTATTAAAATGGTTAAAAGCAGACCATATATTTGTTGCCAGCCGAAACGAAGTAAATGCCCGACAGGTTGCTGTCCGCGTCAGGGGTGACTATCTGACCACCGACCAGTTAATTGATCGTGACATTCCGATCAACATACTCATCAATGCCACAACGGTTTCCAGTCCTGCGGAATCTTTGGAACTTGCGGAAATGGCGGAAAAATTAAAATTACCCGATTGCGAATTAATTTTAGATCTCAATTATGGCCGCAAACAAAACTTCTGGCAGGATAAAGCGCAACAAAACGGCATCCTGTTTCAGGACGGCCTTCTGCCCTTGATTCATCAGGCCAGAAACAGCCTGTCTTTATGGACCGGAATCGAAATTGAAACCAACGAATTTAAAAAAGCCCTTGAGTCCCAGCTATAAAGACCTTTCAGGCTTTTAAAATCCCTTATTTGTATTTTACTTTTTTATAGATTTTTGGGTCTTAAATAAAAAGGGCATTCTTTCTCTATCAGGAAAGAATGCCCTTTTATGTTCAGTAAAAAAAAATTTAGATCGCGGTAACGTTTGTGGCCGAAGGGCCTTTTTGACCTTGCTCTATGTCAAAGGTAACCTTGTCGCCTTCATTAAGGCTTTTAAAACCACTTGCATTGATTGCTGAATGATGAACAAACACATCCGGCCCATCTTCCTGTTCGATAAATCCGAACCCTTTTTGGTCGTTAAACCATTTTACAGTTCCATTTGCCATGATAACTTCCTCCTTTCAAAAAATTCTCAAAATCTTAAACTGGAGGATGATACATTTAAAATGGATTGTTCCTTCAGAAAAAAATCGCCCTGACAAATAAAGGCAGGGCCTTGTTGATTAAATCTATGATATCACTTTTTATGCCAAAAGCAAGCACTAATTGTCCAATTTAGTTTATGAACAAATTAAAATAAAGATCAGATGTTTTTATTCATCTGTCTTCTGTTCTTCCGGCTTCTGCTCTTTTGGCTTCTGTTCTTTTTTTTCCTTCTTATCGGTTTTTTTCTTTTTTTTCTTGGTTTCCACAGGATGCCCGGTTAATTCAACCATTGAAACAGGGGCAGCATCACCTTTACGGACACCGACTTTGATTACGCGAGTATACCCGCCGGATATATCGCCAAATCGCACGGCTGCCTCATCAAACAATTTGTGAACAACATCCTTTTCCCGAATAAATGCCAGGGCCTGTCTTCTGGCGTGCAGATCACCCCGTTTTGCCAGGGTGACCATCCGGTCGGCCCAACGGCGCAACTCTTTTGCTTTTGGATCTGTTGTTTGAATCCGACCGTATTTAAAAAGTGATGTGACCATATTACGAAACATGGCACTTCGATGGCTGCTTGTCCTGTTTAATTTTACGCCGCTCTTTCGATGTCTCATAAAGCGCTATTCCCCTTGTTCCGTATCTTCTTCAGGCGGCTGGAATCCTTCAATATTCATACCGAGTGAAAGCCCCAGCTCCTGTAGTAATTCCTTGATTTCATTTAAAGATTTTCTGCCAAAATTTTTCGTCTTAAGCATTTCGGCTTCTGTCCTGCCGACCAATTGGTATATTTTTGTAATATTGGCATTCCTCAGACAATTGGCGCTCCGAACCGAAAGCTCAAGCTCATCCACATCAAGATATAAATTTTCATTATGTTTTGGCGTTGAATCATCCGTTGCCTTATCAACCACAGCCGGTTCCAGGTCTTCATCAAAATTAATAAAGACATCCATCTGCTCTTTTAAAATTTTCGCCCCAAAAGCGACGGCATCCTCAGGAGAGACAGAACTGTCCGTCCATATCTCCATGGTCAGTTTATCATAATCTGTTTTTTGCCCCACCCTGGCATTGCCGATAAGATAATTCACCCTTTTAATGGGTGAAAAAATCGCATCAATGGGGATTGTCCCCACCGGCGCTTCCGGATCTTTATTGGATTCAGCCAGGGAATATCCCTTGCCGGCCTTGATCGTCATCTCCGCTCTTATTTTAGCCCCTTTAGAAAGCGTTGCAATATGCTGATCCGGATTCATTATTTCGACTCTTCCGTCACCGCTGACAATATCGGCTGCAGTAACAACACCTTCACCGGCAGCATCAATTTCTATGATTTTAGGCTCCGAGTCTTCCATTTTCACACGAACATTTTTCAGGTTCAGAATAATTTCGGAAATATCTTCTAAAACACCTGGAATTGTTGAAAATTCATGCATCACACCGTCAAATTTAACGGATACAATGGCAGAACCGCAAATAGAGGAAAGAATAATCCGTCTAAGTGAATTGCCAATCGTTATTCCAAACCCACGTTCAAGCGGTTCCCAGACAAATTTGCCGTAAGTTGAACTCTGGCTGTCAATCTGAACCTTTTCAGGTTTAATTATTTCCCGCCAGTTCATATACGTAATTTCATTCAATGACATGTCATATCTCCAAAAAATATTAATACGCCCGATTATTCGATGCGGTACAATTCAGGAACTCCTTAATGATCAATTTCCGAGTCCGGGCTCATCAATGTAACCGCTGTCGATAATTATCTGGAATACAGCTCCACGATTTGGTTTTCTGAAACCGGCATGGTGATATCTTCACGGACCGGAACTGCCCGTACCACGCCCTTCATATTTTCCTTTTCAAGCTCCAGCCAAGCAGGCATGCTCCGCCGGACAACCGCTTCCATGGCATCGGTAATTATCTGGATATTTCGACTTTTTTCACGGACTTCGACAACATCACCGACTTTAATCTGATAGGATGGAATATTCACCTTTTTACCATTGACCAGAAAATGACAATGCCTGACCAATTGACGTGCCTGGGATCTTGAGTTTGAAAATCCCAGCCGGTAGACTACATTGTCCAAACGTTGTTCAAGGAGAAACAGTAAATTTGCGCCGGTAATTCCTTTTTTTCGATCCGCCCGCCCAAACGTCAGTTTAAACTGTTTTTCGGAAAGGCAATAACTCCGTTTAACCTTCTGCTTTTCACGAAGCTGACGCCCGTAATCAGAAATCTTACCACCGCGCCGCTGCCCATGCTGTCCAGGCGGATAGCCCCTTCGGTCAAAGGCGCACTTGTCTGAATAACATCGATCACCCTTTAAATATAATTTTAAATTTTCCCGTCTGCATAACCGACAAACAGATCCTCGATATCGTGACAAATTTTCCTCTCCTTATAATTTGTATTTTTAAACCCGGCGCCGCTTTTTGGGTTTGCACCCATTATGCGGTATGGGTGTTACATCCTTAATCATGGTAACAGTAAGGCCGGTTGCCTGCAGGGATTTTAATGCAGATTCGCGACCAGGGCCGGGGCCTTTTACAAACACTTCAACATTTCTCAACCCATGCTCCATCGCTTTTTTAGCAGCATTCTGGGAGGCAAGTTGCGCTGCAAACGGCGTACTCTTTCTGGAGCCCTTAAAGCCGTTCATTCCGGCAGTTGACCATGAAATAACATTTCCGTTCGGATCTGTTATGGTCACAATGGTATTATTAAACGTTGATTGAATGTGAACCACACCGTTCAGAATATTTTTTTTTACTTTTTTCTTTGTTTTAACTCTTTTTGCCATTGGCTCAGCCTTTATATATTATTTTACTTTTTTGCCACTCCGCCTTTTTTCTTAACTGCTGTCCGCCGGGGGCCTTTTCTGGTTCTGGCATTGGTGCTTGTCCGCTGCCCGTGAACCGGTAATGATTTTCGATGACGAAGGCCGCGATAGCACCCCAAGTCCATCAACCGCTTGATATTCATTGAAATTTCAGTACGGCGTTCGCCCTCAACCTTATATTCATCATCAATGACCTTACGGATCTTATTGACCTCACCATCAGACAAATCATCTGTCTTTAAACTTTCATCAATACCCAATTTCGCCAGTATCGACTTAGATGAGGACAACCCGATACCAAAAATATACGTCAAGCCAACAACTATACGTTTACCTCTCGGCAAATCCACGCCCGAAATTCTTGCCAAAGTCTGCCTCCTTGTGTGCTAAAATCTATCCCTGGCGCTGTTTATGCCGTTTATTGACACAAATCACCCGGACAATCCCTTTACGCTTAACAATTTTACAATTCCGACATCTTTTCTTAACCGATGCACTCACTTTCATCGCCACACCTCATATTTATACGCAAACAAACGTTTGAATAAATTTCCATCTATTTTGATCGATATGTAATTCTACCCCGGGTAAGATCATAGGGGGACAACTCCACGGTAACGGTATCACCGGGTAAAATTTTGATAAAATGCATCCGCATTTTGCCTGATATATGAGCAAGAACCTGATGCTCATTTTCAAGCTCTACTTTAAAAAATGCGTTTGGCAAAGTCTCAATTACCTTACCCTCAACCTTAATCGCTTCCTCTTTCGCCATTCACCAACCCCCGTATTCAAATTACTCGCATCAATTGTTTCAGTTACACAAACACAAGCAAAATACGCAAATAAAAATTACCGCCGGCCCTTGCCGCTGGTTAAAAATCCTTCATAATTTCTTGTGATCAGATGAGATTCCACCTGGCCCACCGTGTCCATGGCAACACCCACCACAATCAACAACGATGTACCGCCAAAATAAAACGGCACATGTAATTTGGTCATCAATATTGATGGCAACACACATACGGCCGAAACATACATAGCCCCGCCGAATGTAATTCGCGTCAACACCCTGTCGATATAATCCGCTGTCCGTTTCCCGGGACGGATACCCGGAATATAGCCGCCGTATTTCTTCATATTATCCGCAACATCCGCAGGATTAAACACAATGGCCGTATAAAAAAAACAGAAGAAAAATATAAATCCGACATAGGTCAATTCATAAATCAGTGCCCCCGGCTTCAGCGCGGTTGTAATATATTGCATCACCGCAACATCTTTAAAAAAGCTGGCCATTGTTGCCGGAAACATAATCAAAGAAGATGCAAAAATAGGGGGGATAACCCCGGATGTATTCAGTTTTAAAGGTAAATGGGTGCTTTGGCCACCGTACATTTTCCTGCCCACCACCCGCTTGGCATATTGCACCGGAATCCGCCGCTGGGCCTGTTCCATAAAATTAATAAAAGCCACAACGGCAACCATGAGAACAACAAGAAGGACACACGCAAAAATTCCCATCTCACCGGTCGACAGCATCCGAAAAGAATTTCCGATTGCCTGGGGCATACGGGCAACGATCCCTGCAAAAATAATCAGCGAAATACCGTTTCCGATACCTCGCTCGCTGATCTGCTCACCCAGCCACATGATAAAAGCGGTACCTGCGGTTAACGTAATTACCGTCATGATTCGAAATGACCATCCCGGATTAAAAACAATGGCAAGACCTCCAGGAGCACTCATGCTCTCAAGTCCGATACTGATGCCAAACCCCTGGATAATACTCAAAACCACCGTCCCATAACGGGTATACTGGGTAATCTTTTTTCGGCCCTGCTCCCCTTCCTTGGAAAGTCTTTCAAGATGTGGAAAAACAACCGTCAAAAGCTGAAGAATAATAGAAGCGCTGATATACGGCATGATTCCCAAAGCAAAAACAGACAATCTCTGCAACGCACCGCCGGAAAACATATTAAAAATGCCAAGCAGGGTGTCCTGATATTGCGCAAATAAAGTCGCAAGTGCTTCTCCGTCTATGCCCGGTGTTGGCACATGGACGCCGATACGATAGACCGCAAGAAACCCCAGAGTAACTAAAATCCGCCGCTTAAGCTCAGGGATCTTAAATATATTCCCGATTCCGGAACCAGAAACCGCCATTATGATGTAACCTCTACATTTCCGCCAGCTGCTTTAATTTTTTCCATGGCACTTTTGCTCGCAGCGTTGACTTTAACAGTTAATGGAAAATCGATGTCACCCTGGCCGAGTAATTTAATCCCATCGTAACGGCCCTTAATCATTCCCGCTTTGAGCAATGTTTCTGCATCCACCGCCCCCCCGCTTTCAAACCGCTGCAAGTCGGAAATATTTATTATCAATATTTTTTTCTTAAATATATTCGTAAAGCCCCGCTTCGGCAATCGTCTGTGAATCGGCATCTGACCGCCTTCAAACCCCGGCCTGACGCCACCGCCTGATCGGCTTCGATGGCCCTTCGAACCTCTGCCGGCTGTTTTTCCCAGACCGGACCCAACGCCTCTCCCCTTTCTCTTTCGGGAAGACCTGGACCCTTCCGATGGTGCCAGTTCGTTCAACCTCATAATATTAAACCTCCACCCTGACAAGATGAGTTACTTTATTTACCATTCCGCGGATCGACGGTGTATCTTCCAGTTCGACGGTTTTGTGAAGTTTGGTTAGCCCCATTCCACGCAGTACTTTACGATGCTTTTCAGGCCTTCCGTTCATACTTTTGATCAGCGTAATTTTCAACACTCCAGCCATGTTAATTACTGTCCTTATTTATAATTGCTCAACGTTTAATCCGCGCTTTGCAGCCGCTTTTTCACGGCTCTGAAGCCCTGCCAGCCCTTTAATGGTCGCCTTAACAACATTGTGCGGATTATTTGATCCCATACATTTTGTCAGGATATTTTGAACGCCGACCGCTTCAAGCACGGCGCGAACCGCCCCACCGGCGATAACACCAGTACCAGGGGAAGCGGGTTTTAACAACACGCGGCCGGCACCGAACCTTCCTATCACCTCATAGGGGATCGTACCATCAATTAACGCTATTGAGACCATGCTCTTTTTGGCCTTCTCAACTCCTTTTCGGATGGCTTCCGGGACTTCTTTTGCTTTTCCCAGCCCGTATCCGACACGGCCTTCACCATCACCTACAACGACAACGGCACTAAAAGAAAATCTTCTCCCGCCTTTATGTACTTTCGCAACTCTGCTGATGTGTACGACCTTATCAATAAATAAATTATCGTCTGCTTCTTTCCTGCGCAAGAGACATGCCTCCTTTTACTAAAAATCCAATCCTGCTTTTCGTGCGCCTTCAGAGACCGCTTTAACCCGGCCGTGGTATAAAAATCCGTTGCGATCAAACACAACGGATTTAATGCCCTTTTCGGATGCACGTTTGGCAATTAATTTTCCAATATACGTTGCTGCTGCCGTTTTATTTTCAAACTTCTGTTGTTCTCTTATATCTTTTTCCATGGTCGAAGCTGAAACCAGCGTGATACCCTGCGTATCATCAACGATCTGCGTGTATATATGCTTTGCGCTTCTGTACACCGATAGTCTCGGGCGTTGTTGCGAACCATGCAATTTTTTTCTTATTCTTTTTTTACGTTTCAGTCTTAAAGCTTTCCGCCTGTTTAAGGAACCCATGATGAACACCTTTTATATTTATTCAAACAATTAGTTATTTGGTGGCTGTTTTCCCGGCTTTTCGTTGAATATATTCCTCGGCATATTTTATGCCTTTGCCTTTATACGGCTCCGGAGGTCTTAATCTTCTAATCGTTGAAGCGGTATAACCGAGAAGCTCCTTGTCAATTCCGGATAATTTAATCATATTTTTTTCAACAATGGCCACAATGCCTTCCGGCAGCGGAAAATCAATGGGGTGTGAATATCCCAGATTAAATTCAATATTCTTTCCTTTTAATTCAGCCCGGTAACCAATACCGTTAATTTCAAGGATGCGTTCAAATCCCTTTGAAACACCCGTCACCATATTGGCGATCAACGCACGGGTCATCCCCCATAAAGCCCTTGCTTTCTTGTCCGTGCGGTCAATACTGACAGTAATCAACTTATCATCAATACCTAAATGAACATCAGAATGGATTGTTCTTGTCAGAGTCCCTTTCTCGCCCTGGACACTCAGCACCTTGTCTGCATATGAAATTTTTACTTTTTCTTCTATCTCAATTGGTTTCTTGCCCACACGAGACATGTCTTTCTCCTTACCTATCTACCAGATTGCGCAGAGCACTTCGCCGCCGACATTTTCTTTCCGGGCCTGTCTATCAGTAATAAGGCCCACAGATGTTGACAGCACAGATATTCCCAATCCGTTTAATACAGGTTTGACATCTTTGCTTTTTACATAAACGCGACGGCTTGGCTTACTGACCCGTTGCACACCATAAACAACATGACGGTCATTCTGGTCATATTTCAAGTAAACTCGTAAAATCCCCTGCTTATTGTCTTTAATAAACTTAAAATTCCGGATAAACCCCTCTTGTTTCAACACGCCGGCAAGATCGGTTTTTATCCGGGAACCGGGGATATCAACACTTTTGTGTTTTGCGTTTCCGGCGTTTCGTATGCGCGTCAGCATATCCGCCAGTGGGTCACTCATCGACATTATTTACTCCGTCAATTACTAATTTTATATTAAAATTTCGCGGTTATATATTATTGTAAAATCAGATGATATATTTTTATAAAAGCTTACCAGCTGGATTTCGTTACCCCGGGAAGAAGTCCTTCTGAAGCCATATCCCGGAAACAAAGACGACAAATTCCAAATTTACGAATAAAAGCCCTGGGGCGTCCGCAGATGGGACATCTGTTATATTGTCGGACCGCAAATTTCGGTTTCCGTACAGCCTTCATCCTCAATGCCTTTTTAGCCAAAACCAACTCCTTTAATCATTAAAAATTAATTTCTAAAGGGCATGCCCAACAATTTTAACAATTCTCTGCCTTCTTCATTATTTTTTGCTGATGTCACAACGGTGATGTTCATCCCTTTGATGGTATCAATTTTATCATAATCAATCTCCGGAAAAATGATCTGTTCTTTAATCCCGAGCGTATAATTGCCTCTACCGTCAAAGGCTTTCGGAGATATGCCTCGAAAATCCCGAACACGGGGAAGAGCGATGTTGACCAGCTTTTCATAAAAATCATACATCTGTTTTCGCCGCAGCGTCACCATGCATCCAATGGGCATACCTTCTCTGAGTTTAAAAGCCGCCACGGACTTTTTGGCACGCGTAATAACAGGTGCCTGACCGCTTATCAGCGTTAACTCAGCTTTTGCTGAATCGAGCAATTTAATATTATGAATGGCCTCCCCCAGCCCGATATTTAATACAACCTTTTTAAGCCTTGGGACTTCAAACACATTCTTATAATTAAATGTTTCAATAAGCTTAGGAACAACCTCTTGATCATAATATTCTTTTAATGACATGAACAAATCCTTACGCATGCAATTCTATGCATCAATTATTTCATCACACTTTCTGCACACCCGTACTTTTTCGCCGTCTTCAAGAGTTCTCATCTTGATACGCACAGGGGCCAAACATTTATTACACATTAACATGACATTGGACCAGTGAATCGCTGCTTCTCCCTCTACGATTCCGCCCTGCTTGTTTTTAGCATCCGGCCGTGTATGGCGTTTCACCATATTAACATGCTCAACAAGCAGGCGATCCTTTTTGGCAAACACGTCAATTACCTTGCCGATCTTGCCCTTGTCTTTTCCTGCAAGTACCTTTACCTTATCATTTTTTTTGATATGGCATTTATTTTTATCCATAACCTTAAAATCTCCAAAAATCACAAACTGCTATAACACCTCAGGTGCCAGTGATATAATTTTCATAAATCGATGGGCACGCAGTTCCCGGGCCACAGGTCCAAAAATGCGTGTTCCTATGGGCTCACGCTGGGGATTAATCAATACTGCTGAATTGTCATCAAACCTGATATGTGAACCATCAGGTCTTCGAATTTCTTTTTTAGTCCGTACCACCACTGCTTTAAGGACTTCGCCTTTTTTTACTTTCGAATTCGGGATCGCTTCTTTCACCGATACAACGATGATATCGCCCACGCTGGCATACCGGCGCTTGGATCCGCCAAGGACCTTAATACAGTATACTTGTTTGGCACCTGAGTTGTCGGCAACGGACAACCGTGTTTCCGCCTGAATCATTTTCTTTTATCCTCTATATCATACTGCTTTTTCAATAATCTGGCTTACCCGCCACCGTTTTGATTTGCTAATCGGTTTTGATTCCGTAATGAGTACACGGTCACCGATTGAACACGAATTTGAGGAATCATGGGCCGCGAACTTGGAACGACGCCTGATATATTTCTTATAAATGGGGTGAATAACAGTCCTTTCCACCCTGACGGTAACCGTTTTATCCATCTTGTTACTTAAAACCATTCCAACAAGTTGTCTTTTCATTCCTCGTATTTTTTTCATGGCAACAGCCCGCTTACCCTATATTTCTTTCACGTTTAATGGTTTTGATCCGTGCGATATCACGCCTGACCTGCTTGATCCGGTTTGCATTTTCAAGCTGACCGCTTTCATGCTGGAAACGAAAATTAAACAGCGTTTCAACCAAATCAGTCAGTTTGGTGTCCATTTCCCCTTCGCTTAATTCCCTGATTTCACTTGCCTGCATTACACACCGCTCCTTTCAATAAATTTAGTTTTAAGCGGAAGCTTATGTGCCGCAAGTCTGAATGCTTCATATGCCTCTTCTCTGGGAACCCCTTCCATCTCGTATAAAATTTTACCGGGCCGGATAACCGCCACCCAACCTTCAGGTGCGCCCTTACCCTTTCCCATTCTGACCTCTGCAGGTTTTTTAGTAACCGGCTTATCGGGGAACATGCGTATCCACATCTTTCCGCCTCTTTTTACCTGACGGGTCATTGCAATACGTGCAGCTTCGATCTGCCTTGCCGTAATATATCCACATTCAGCCGCCTGCAGACCAAAATCACCAAAGTTTAAAGTAGACCCGCGACGGGCCGTGCCTTTCATCCGGCCGGTCTGCTGTTTTCGAAATTTGACTTTTTTGGGACTCAGCATCTTTTTCTATCTCCTAATACCTACTTGACATCACCGGTCAATTGATCATCTTTTAAAATTTCGCCCTTGAAAATATATACCTTTATGCCGATGGCCCCATAAGTTGTTTTTGCACTGGTAACCCCGTAATCGATATCTGCCCGAAGCGTATGAAGGGGTATCCGTCCTTCCTTATACCACTCTCTTCTCGCCATTTCGGCCCCGCCAAGACGACCTGAACAAATAATCTTTACTCCTTCTGCGCCGAACCGCATGGCGGAAGAAACTCCGCGTTTCATGGCCCGCCTGAATGCAACTCTGCGAACAAGTTGATTGGCAACATTTTCCGCAACCAGCTGGGCATCCAGTTCAGGTTTCCGGACTTCCTGAATATCAACCAGAACCTCATAAGACACCATTTTTTCAAGCTCTTTTTTCAAAGCATCTATTTCCGCGCCTTTTTTCCCGATAATGATTCCCGGACGCGCAGTAAATATTTTTAACTTGACCCGTTTGGACGATCGCTCAATATTAATTTTTGAGACACCGGCGTGAAACAGTTTCTTTTTCAGAAACGTCCGTAATTTATAATCTTCAAAAACATATTTTGAATAATCCTTGCCGGCATACCATCTCGAATTCCAGGTTTTAATGATTCCCAGACGCATTCCTTTCGGATTGACTTTCTGACCCAAGAGCTTTCCTCCTTTTAGCTACCCTTCAGCGACAACAACCGTAATATGGCTCGTACGTTTCAAAATCCGAGAGCCTCTGCCTCTTGCTCGCGCACGAAATCGTTTCAACGTAGGACCTTCGTTGACAATTATATTTTTGATCACAAGCGAATCGACATCCATATCCGCATTCTGGTCAGCATTTGCAATAGCTGATCGTAAAATTTTTTCCACCATCACCGCTGCTTTCTGCGGCATAAATTTTAACGAATTTATACCGACTTCCACCGGTTTTCCCTTGATCGAACCGATAATTTTACGCACCTTCTGAGCAGAAATGCGCATATACTTAGCTGTTGCCTTGACCTCCATCGCCGATATTCCTAACCTTTAGTATATTTTCGTTATCATTATTTTGTTTTCTTAGAACCGGCATGCCCATAAAATATCCGGGTGGGAGAAAATTCGCCCAGCTTGTGCCCCACCATATTTTCAGTGACAAACACAGGGATAAATTTTTTCCCGTTATGGACTGCCAGCGTTAAACCAACCATTTCCGGAATAACCGTAGAGCGCCTGGACCATGTTTTTATCACCTTATTACTCCGTGTTTCCTGAGCTGCTTCAATTTTATTGGCTAATTTGGGGTCCACATAAGGTCCTTTTTTTAACGACCGAGGCATAATTGCTCCTAAATTATATATCTAAAATTATATCTGGTTTTTATCTTAAAAAATATTGTTTATAAAAATTATTTCTTCCGCCGCTTGACGATCAGGCGGTCACTGGGTTTCCGTTTTCTTGTTCTAAAACCTTTTGTCGGTTTTCCCCAGGGCGTACATGGATGACGCCCACCGGAAGATCTGCCTTCACCACCGCCCATGGGATGGTCAACCGGGTTCATCACAACACCGCGAACTTTTGGACGCCTGCCCAGCATGCGTTTTCGGCCGGCTTTTCCTATCGAAATATTTTCATGATCCTTATTTCCGATTTGTCCGATCGTGGCTTTACATGTCTGCAGTACCAGTCTTACTTCACCCGAGGGCAATTTAATAGTTGCATAACGACCTTCTTTGGCCATCAACTGGGCATATCCACCGGCACTTTTAACAAGCTGCCCGCCTTTCCCGATTTGAAGCTCGATATTATGAATATGTGTTCCCAGAGGAACATGACTCAACGGCAGGGCATTACCCGTTTTTATTTCAGCGTTTTCACCGGACATAAGCATATCGCCCACGGCAAGTTTTACCGGAGAAAGGATATAGCGTTTTTCCCCATCCGCATAGTTGAGCAACGCGATTCTGGCAGACCGGTTGGGATCATATTCAATGGCGGCGACCCGTGCAGGGATGCCGTCTTTATCGCGTTTGAAATCAATCATCCGATAATATCGTTTATGTCCACCGCCCCGATGGCGAATCGTTATCCGTCCGTTCGCATTCCGTCCGCCGGTTTTTTTAGCGATTTTAACAAGACGCTTTTCAGGCCTTGTTTTTGTAATTTCTTCAAACGTCGAAAACTCCTGAAAACGACGTCCCTGTGATGTGGGTTTCACCCTTTTAATTGCCATTTAAAAGACCCCTTAGCCTCTAAACCCCTTCAAAAAAATTAATCCGATTCCCGGGCATTAACGTAACAAGCGCTTTTTTCCAGTTCTTCCGCTTACCGATAATCCTGCCGCGCTGTTTAATTTTACCCTTTACATTCATTGTCTTGACTGATTTCACTTTGACATCAAATATATGTTCCACGGCTTTTTTTATTTCAACACGGTTTGCGTTAGGGTCGACTTCAAACGACACCTGATTCAATAATTCTTTTTGAAGGTTGGTTTTCTCTGTATCAATCGGTGCTTTAATAAGTTGATAGGCTCTCATGCGGCCAGCCTCC
Organism: Desulfobacterales bacterium; assembly: GCA_029933295.1. GTDB lineage: Bacteria > Desulfobacterota > Desulfobacteria > Desulfobacterales > Desulfosalsimonadaceae > JAOZOL01. The sequence continues at coordinate 20,150 of JAOZOL010000012.1, forward strand.
CTTCAATATGCTTAATCGAAGGCGCAAGCAGGACTAAATTTTTATGATTCAATATATCGTAAACATTCAATCCTTCAGCCCGCAATACTTTAACCCCCGGAATATTTTTAGATGACAATTCCAGTTTCTCGTTTTTATCATCCGTAACTATTAACGGCTTGTCCAGCTTCAGCGTCTCCATTACTGAAACAACAGCCTTTGTCTTTATCTGATCCAGCGCAAACCCGTCAAGAACAATAATCATGTTATCAGCTAATTTACTGCTTAACGCCATTTTCAGTGCCAGACGTTTTACCTTTTTATGGACTTTTAACGCATAGGATCTGGGATCAGGACCGAAAACAACACCACCACCTCGCATCAAAGGACTTTTGATGTCTCCCCGACGGGCCCGCCCGGTTCCCTTTTGACGAAAAAGTTTAGCAGTACTTCCTTTTACATCCGACCGCCGCTTAACGGCTGCCGTACCACTGCGCTTATCGGCAAGCTGCATACGAACGACCTCATGTAAAACGCTCTTTTTGGGCGCCACATTAAATATGCTGTCAGCCAACTCAACCTCTGAAACTTTTTCACCTTTAATATTTATCACTTCAACGACAGCCATGGTATTCCTCTTTTACCTATTTCCCAATTTTAACTTTTTGATTTCAACCGTGCCGCTGGGCGGCCCAGGGATAGCGCCTTTTACGAGAATGATATTTTCCTGGGATCGAATATCCACGATCTCAAGATTTTTAACGGTTTTGCGGCTATTCCCGTATTGACCCGGCATTTTCTTTCCTTTTATCACCTTGGCCGGCCATGCGCTGTTACCGATAGAACCCGGCCGCCGGTAATTTCGACTCCCATGAGTTTTGGGCCCGCGATGAAAACCATGCCGTTTAATAACCCCTGAAAAACCACGACCTTTTGTGGTGCCTGAAACCTCAATCCTTTCCCCCACATCAAACATATCGAGCGTTATTTCCTGGCCGAGCTGAAATTCATCCGGATTGTCAACCCGAAATTCCCGTAACACTTCAAAATTTTTATCACCGATCTTTGCAAAATGACCTCTCAAGGGCTTATTAACCAGTTTTACTTTCTTTTTTCCAAAACCGATCTGTAGTGCATTATATCCGTCATTCGCTTTAGTCTTAATCTGGGTAACCGTGCAGGGACCTGCCTCTATAACCGTCACCGGAAGATAATCCCCGTCATTGGCAAACAAACCCGTCATGCCCAGTTTTTTTCCTAATATCCCGTTACTCATATCCGCCACCAATTATATGCTATAATTTAATATCCACATCAACACCAGGCGACAGGTCGAGTTTCATTAACGCATCCACCGTCTGCTGTGTCGGGTCCTGAATATCCAAAACGCGTTTATGCGTCCGAATTTCAAATTGTTCTCTGGATTTTTTGTTTACGTGTGGAGACCGAAGAACACAGTATTTGTTTATACGTGTCGGCAATGGTATAGGCCCGACAATCTTTGCCCCTGTCTTTCTGGCTGTGTCGACAATATCACTCGCGGACTGATCCAGTAATTTATGATCATAGGCCCTGAGCCTGATTCGAATCTTTGTATTAGTAATCATGATGGTTTTTATATCTCATTTTATTCGATAATTTCACTCACCACACCGGCGCCCACTGTACGGCCGCCTTCTCTGA
>JAOZOL010000535.1 GCA_029933295.1 Desulfobacterales bacterium
AGGCACTGGAGTGTTTCAGACATTAAAGGTAAAATTGAAATCGATAAAATCTATGAAAACGGGTTAAAGGATATTGAGGCAGGGCAGAAAATTATTGTTTTGTTTTATTTTCATAAAAGCAGTCCTTTTGATCCGGCATTTCTGGCTCAGACACCGCCGCATAAGGGAAAAGCAATGGGGGTTTTTAGTATCTGTTCCCCGTTTCGACCTAACCCCATTGGGTTGTCCGTGCTCACTGTTTTAGATGTCAACCAGAATATCATTAAAGTGAAAAATGCCGACATGATTGACGGTACACCGGTTTTAGATATTAAACCCCATATCGAGGGTAAAACCGACTGCCCGAGTTATGAGAGGCGATAGCGAATCAGTACCAAAATATGTATCATATCCCCGGAGTTTGTGCATGGAAATTCAAATATAAGAAACTTTTTTTATCACATGAATATTTGTTCATGTTAACAAAAAATTACCATTTCCAATAATGTGATATCATGCAAAAAGTTGTATTTCACGCCTGTGGGTGGTAATATCATGCAAAATTAAACGACTTGCGTCAAAACTGCTGTTTAAAAGACGTCTTTCACGCTTCACTTAGGTAGTCGAATTATCGTTATATTTGCAAAGCACCACGCAACAAGATTTGATAAAGAATCGAATTCGGAGAAATAAATGAAACAACCGGACATAATTCAAACGATACTAAAAGACAGCAATTATCATCTTACACTATTTACAGAAGATGAAATAAATAAATTACGGGAAAAAGTTTTTACAAAAACCGCAGTCAATGATCCAACTGTAAAATATGGTATTGATACTGCCTCCGGCAGTTGTGGTTTTCCAGTACACACCATTTTCAAACTGACAGGTCATCTGTTTACAAATGAAGAAATACCGGATGATGATAAACAGCATGTTTTAAAAGTTTTTGGAATCGACTTTGATGAAAAAACAGTCAGAGTTGCCAGAACCTTAAATCTGATAGCCGGAGACGGTGAGACCAATGTATTACATTCACAGTCACGATGGTGAATTGCAGGATGGAATTGCCGAAGCATTTATTGACTGGGCAAGAAGTGAAAAGTTGTCGTTTTGGGTAAAGGATTAGGGCTTAATGGATAAACAGGATATTATCATTTACAAAACAGGTGATGGCAAAGCCTCTGTGGCTCTCTATGCCAGGGACGGCAATGTCTGGCTTACCCAGAAACAGTTGGCGGAACTTTTTGCCACCTCCCGTCCCAATATCACTATGCATATAAGTAACATACTGAAAGAAAAGGAGTTAGATAAAAATTCAGTATGTAAGGATTTCTTACTAACTGCCGCAGATGGTAAAAAATATTCGGTTGCCCACTATTCTCTTTCAATGATTCTGGCTGTTGGTTTCAGGGTTAGCGGCACTCGCGGCACGCAATTTCGGCAATGGGCGAATCGTCATTTGAGCGAATATATGGTCAAAGGGTTTGTCATGGATGATGAACGCCTGAAAAACCCTGATGGCAGACCGGATTATTTTGATGAGATGCTGGCGCGTATTCGTGATATTCGCGCCTCTGAAAAACGCTTTTATCAAAAAATACGTGATCTGTTTGCACTCAGCAGTGATTACGATACCACAGATAAAGCAACGCAAATG
>JAOZOL010000142.1 GCA_029933295.1 Desulfobacterales bacterium
TTTAAATACTTCCGTCTGGACCACCGCTCGAAAAAACCGATGGTTTTTGATTCATAGGCCCGATCAACGAGTTCCTCTTTAACTTTAATGCCATCGGGATTTTTAATGGCTGTACGCAGGCATTGCGTCTTATAAACGCATATCATACAGCTCTCCGGAGAATGCCGCAACCCGTCTTCTCCCATGGGAAAAACAATTTTAAGGTCTCCGAAGCAGGACGGCTTATGCTGGGTCTGATCCTTCATTTGATCCGTCATTGACTGATTTTGAGCTTAATGTGTTTTTTTGAAATTCACGATGCATTTGGGCAATATGCCCCTGATCGGCAAAACTGAAATACTGCTTATCCCCGATAACAATATGTTCATGAACTATAATGCCCATTGTCAGGCATGCATGAACCAACTGCCGGGTGATTGAAATGTCCGCTTCTGACGGCGCAGGATCTCCTGACGGATGATTGTGTGCAAAAATCAAAGCTGCTGCTGATCTGTCAAGGGCGGCCCGTACAACTTCCCTGGGATAAACGGAACTTGCGGTCAGCGTGCCGTAAAAAAGGTCATCCACGGCAATAACCCTGTTTTTTGCATCCAAGAAAAGGACTTTAAAGCATTCCCGGTCTTTTGCCGACATGACGTGATACAAATAATCAAAAAGCGCCTTTGAATTATTGACCGGGTCCTTTGCGATCACCTTTTTTTCCAGGTATCGATCCGCAACCGACTTTATCAGCTTGATGCCAAAAGAATTCTTCGGCCCGATCCCGTCCACCGCACAAAGATCTTTGACCGAGGCCTCCAACACCCCAGGCAGGGTTCCAAATTTATCAAGCACCGCCTTTGCGGCATCTTTACAATCTTTCCGGGGCATGCCCAAGGTAAGGAGCAGCTCTATGACTTCATAATCGTGAAATCCGGTTAACCCTGAGGCAAGAAACTTATCCCGCAACCGCTGCCGGTGTCCTTCACCTTTATACTCTTTTGCTTTTTTCATTTAATTTTGATCTTCTGACAAAAATCCAAAATTTGACGGCAAAGAAAAAACTTCAAATTCAAGGCGCGCGATTCCTGAGGAACGAGGCGTACGAAAGTACGTTGAGTGACGAAGGATGAAGCGTAACGCAGAAGTTGAAGTTTTTACGAAGCCATCAACGGAGGTCGTCGAGTTCGTCTTTGAGATCCCTCGTCATCAATTGAAACACGGCATCTCTGGGAGAAAGATCCTCATAGAGAATCCCGTACACCGCATGGGAAATCGGCATTTCAACCCCCACACGAAGGGAAAGATTACGCACCGACTTTGCGGTCTTCACCCCTTCGGCAACCATATTCATATCCGAAAGGATTTCACCCAGCTTTTTACCCTCTCCGATGAGTTTCCCCACCGTATGGTTCCGGCTTAAACTTCCTGTGCACGTCAGCACAAGATCACCCATACCGGCAAGTCCGGCAAATGTATGCGGATTTGCCCCGAGTTTTATACCCAGACGACGCATCTCCGCCAATCCCCGGGTAATCAATGCCGCCCGCGTGTTTAATCCAAGCCCAAGCCCATCAATGATACCCGAAGCTATGGCAATCACATTTTTGACCGCGCCTCCCAGTTCAACCCCCATCACATCATCGTTGGTGTACACCCTGAAAAACGGGGTCACAAAAACATTTTGAACAAACACGGCAACCTCCGGGTCTGCCGATGCAGCTGTAACCACTGTTGGCACTTTTTTTGCCACTTCTTTCCCAAAACTTGGCCCGGACAAAACAGCCAGTCTGTTTTTAAATGTGCCCGGCAGCACATCTTTCAGTACTCCGGTCATTGTCAGATGTGTCTTGTTTTCGATCCCCTTGGATGCGGAAACGATAATTGACCGATCTGACAGATATTTAAAAAAATTTTCTGCGGTTTCCCGCATCACATGCGAAGGGACAACAACCAGAACAAGATCCTTATCTGAAACAACCCCGGCAAGATCATTGGACGGATCAATATTTTCCGATAAGGCAATACCCGGTAAAAACAATTTATTTTCATGGGTTTCGGCAATACACTCTTTTACTTGCCTTTCATATACCCATAGCTTGACATCATATCCTTTCATGCCAAGCAGACTGGCCAGCGCCGTGCCCCAGCTGCCCGCCCCCACCACACCTATTTTTGCAGAGTCAACATCCATATTAATCTTCTTTCTCGGCAAGTCTTGCAGCGCCGACTATTCGTTCACCCGGATCCATCCCCATGAGCCTGACCCCCATGGTGTTTCGGCTGATAACGGAAATGCCGCTTATCTCTAACCGAATAATTTTCCCGATATCCGTAATCAGCATGACTTCATCGTCCTCAGCCACCACAAGGATCGTTACGACGCGGCCGTTCCGTTCGTTGGTCTTAATGGTGATAACCCCTTTTCCGCCGCGCTTGTGTACCGGATATTCGTCAATCAACGTCCGCTTACCGTATCCGTTCTCAGTGGCTGTAAACAATGTCTGGCCGTGAGACAACACCTGCATCCCCACCAGATGGTCATCTTTGCCCAGCCTCATTCCCCGGACACCCATTGCGGTTCGCCCTGTGGGACGAACATCTGATTCATGGAACCGTATGGATTTACCCAGGGATGAACATAAAAACACATTCTGGGTCCCGTCGGTAATTCTTGCTGAAATCAGTTCATCATCTTCCTTTAAGTTAACGGCAATAATTCCGCCGTTACGGGGGCGGCTGTAATCCATAATATCGGTTTTTTTCACGATGCCCTTCCGGGTTGCCATAATAACGTGATAACCGGGCTCAAAACTTGGAACTGATAAAACCGTCGTCAACCGCTCGTCAGGTCTGAAATTCAATAAATTCACAATCGCTTTGCCCCGGCTTGTCCGGCCGGTCTGAGGAATATCATACACCTTGCACCAGTAAAGCCTTCCCATATTCGTAAAAAATAAAAATGTATGATGGGTTGAGGCGATAAACAAATGTTCGACAAAATCCTCTTCTTTGGTGCCCATTCCGGTTTTGCCTTTTCCGCCGCGATGCTGATGCTGATACATGGTGATGGGATTTCGTTTTATATACCCGCTGTTTGAAATCGTAACAACCATATCCTCTTCGGCGATCATATCCTCCAAGGTAATCTCTTTGGCTTCTGCGACGATTTTTGTCCGGCGTACATCACCAAACATCTCGTTCATTTCGGAAAGCTCATCTTTGATCAGGTTCAACACGATCCGTTCACTGGACAGGATCTCCTGAAAACGCGCAATATTCTTTAAGATTTCTATATGCTCATTTTTAATTTTATCTCTTTCAAGACCGGTTAAACGCTGGAGCCGCATATCTAAAATCGCCTGTGCCTGAATATCGGTCAACTCAAACCGGGTAATCAACTGTTCTTTGGCTTGGGCCGGAGAATTGGAATTTCTAATCAGTTTGACCACTTCATCCAGATTATCTAAGGCAACGATCAAGCCTTCTAAAATATGGGCACGCGCTTCGGCTTTCCTTAAATCAAAACGGGTACGCCGGATAATTATTTCTTTTCGATGGATAACAAAATGTTCAAGGATTTCCTTTAAGCCCATAACTTCCGGCCGCTTATTGACAACCGCAAGAAATATAATACCGAAATTATGTTGCAGGGCCGTGTGTTTATAAAGCTGATTTAAAATAACTTCGGGGAACTGATCCTTTTTTAAGGCAATGGCGATGCGTATCCCGTCTTTATCCGACTCATCCCGGACATATCGAACCCCTTCCAATTGTTTATTTTTTATCATCTCCGCGATTTTTGTGACCAGATTGGCCTTGTTGACCTGATAGGGAATTTCCCGGACAATAATGGTCTCTGATTTTGACTTCTTGTCCTGCTCAATATCCACCCTGGCCCGGATACGAAGCTTACCCCGTCCGGTCCGGTAAGCGTTAATAATTCCCTGGTTGCCGAAAATAATTCCGCCTGTGGGAAAATCAGGACCGGGCAGATGTTCCATCAACTCCTCAACAGTAATCTGGGGATTGTCGATTAACGCGGTAACAGCATGAATTAATTCCGTCAGATTGTGCGGCGGGATATTGGTCGCCATGCCCACAGCGATACCGGATGACCCGTTAAGCAGCAATGAGGGAATTTTCGCCGGCAGAACCTCCGGCTCTTCCAGTGTCTCATCATAATTGACATTAAATTCAACCGTTTCTTTCTCAATATCTGCCAGCATCTCATGGGTTAAGCGCATCATCCGAACTTCGGTATACCGCATGGCAGCCGGAGGGTCACCATCCACGGACCCGAAATTCCCCTGGCCCTGAACCATGGGATATCTTAAGGAAAACGTCTGCGCCATTCTAACGAGTGCATCATAGACTGCTGAATCGCCATGGGGATGATATTTACCAATCACATCACCGACAATTCTCGCGGATTTTTTATATGGCTTGTTCCAGTCATTGTTTAAATCACTCATGGCAAAAAGAATACGGCGATGCACGGGCTTTAAACCATCCCGAACATCAGGCAGCGCTCTTCCGATGATGACGCTCATCGCATAATCCAGATACGACTGCTTCATTTCTTTCTCAATACTTATTACTTCTCTTTTATCTTCAACCTCACTCATACCATCTCCTGGTCAGTGGTTGAACGAAAACCCAGCCGCATTATCTGTTGGGTTACGCCCTTTCAATTTTTTCGTTGGTAAACATTTAATTTTCGCATAAGATTGGGTTAAGGCACAAAACCCAATACACCCCAAGGGGCGCAACCCAACCTCCATAATATCTACTGATAAATGATCTTTTCGTTCGGTCAAGAGTCAGCGCCCGAACGAAAACCGACAAGTTATCTGCTGATAAATCCCAGCGCAGTGATCCCAAGTAAAACTTCATACACAACCACCGGCGTATAACTTCCAAACAAATAATACACAATACCGCCGCCGACAATCGCCGGTACCCCCATGAGAATCATTGTTCCGATTTTTCTGCTGATTTCTGACATATCCATATTCCTATCTCCTGAAAAAATAATTATGCTTCAATAATCATGGCCATCCCCATGCCGCCGCCGATACACATGGAAATCAGACCGGTTTTTAACTGATTTTGCTTCATCAGATTCAGACATGTGACTGTCTGGCGCGCGCCCGTGCATCCAATGGGATGACCAAGAGAAACGCCGCTGCCTACCTGATTGGGCTTATCAATGGGGATTTCCAGTTCCCGCATGCAGGCAATGGCCTGAGAGGCAAACGCTTCATTGAGCTCAATCACATCAATATCATTGATGTTCATGGATGTTTTCTTCAATACCTTCCGGATGGCCGGAATCGGACCGAGCCCCATATATGCCGGGTCCACGCCACCGCCGGCAAAGGCCTTAACCGTTGCCAGAACTTCCAGCCCCATTTCTTTGGCCTTGGCCGCGCTCATCATAACCACGGCGGCGGCTCCGTCATTAATACCGGAAGCATTACCGGCGGTGACGGTGCCATCTTTTTTAAACACCGGCCGCAGTTTGGCCATTTTTTCCATACTGGTCTCCATGGGGCGTTCATCCGTCTCTACGACCACATCCCCTTTGCGCCCTTTGATAACCACCGGTACAATTTCTTTAGCAAAGGTGCCGTCTTTAATTGCAGCCAGCGCACGGTTGTGGCTGAGCAGGGACAGTTCATCCTGCTCCCGGCGGGAAATGTTATATTTTTCAGCAATGTTTTCCGCTGTGACGCCCATATGATATCCGTAAAAAATTTCATAAAGACCGTCATATACCATTAAATCATAGAGTTCTCCCTTTCCGGTCACTTCCATCCGGTGCCCCCACCGCGCTTTTGGCAGCGCCATGGGCGCCATGCTCATACACTCCTGGCCGCCGGCAATGATCACATCCGCTTCACCGCACATAATGGAAGATGCGCCCAGGGCTATGGCCTTCAAGCCGGAAGCACAGACCTTATTAATCGTAAAAGCAGGCGTTTCCTTGGGTATACCGGCACGAATCATGGCCTGTCTGGCCGGGTTCTGACCCTGACCGGCAAGGAGGACATTTCCCATGATCACCTCATCCACCACAACCGGCGTGGCATTGTCATCCCATTCTTCCAGCTTGCTTTCCAGATCAATCTTTCCCTGATCTTTTAATTTATCCGGTGCCGCATCTTTCATTTCATCACTGATGACCGGCCGCAGCCCGGCCCGTTTCACCGCTTCATTAATGGCCAGTGAACCTAAATCAATTGCTGAAACGCTTTTTAAAACACCGCCGAATGAACCAACCGGTGTTCTTGCAGCACTGACGATTACCACTTCTTGCATATAAATTTCCTCCCTGATATATTAAATTTTGTTATAAATCTTACATTTTTTTAAGAATTTATTTTTTTAACAAATCACCATCTAAAACACAAGCATAAACCTTAATTAAAACCGTTTCACAAAAATAATACAACCTGTTATATTTAAAACAAATA
>JAOZOL010000536.1 GCA_029933295.1 Desulfobacterales bacterium
CCAGCCCCAATTCCTCCAACTTCTCATCATTCGGGCGGGAAGTTTTAACATCCCAGCCTCTTTCCTCATAATATTTGTCAAGTCGTCCGGCAAACTCTTCACGGTCAACAATAGCACCTTTTTTCGGCCCCAATGTAAATTTATGAGTATAAAACCGTTCGGGAAGGATATCGTCATTTTTGTCAAAACCTTCACGGTAGTTCATCATTTTTTCAAGATTAAAGATTCGCTCACCTGCTTTATCGAATTCCTCCTCACTCCACTCAATTCCGGTGAGAGCAGAAAGGAAATGGCGGTAATGCAATTCATCCTTGTACCATCCTTCGGCAAAGGCGCATGCCCCGAGTGAGTCCATCATCGCAATGCCGTCCTGCTCGCTGATGTCACCACCGTTAAGATGGCAGGCGCCGCGGTTTGCGGTAACATACGATATTCCGGTTTTTTCGTGCGACGGCACATTCCAGGCAGCCAACTCGTGTCCTTTAACCTGTATGGCAAAGTTTTCAGAGCCTTTCCCAATTTTTTCTGCAAGGGGTTTTACTCCCTGTGCTGCAAGTTTGCCAATACCTTCCATTTTTCCGATTTTATGGAGCATCTGCAAAGAGGCTTCCACGCTTCCCCACTTCAGGTCAATCCCGTCAAGGAAATCTTTGTCAATAAGTCCTTTGTCATAACACTCCATCAAAAATCCGATTGTATTTCCGGCACTTATTATATCCATTCCGTAATCATCTGCAACAAAAATCAGTTTTGACAATCCGTCAAGGTCATCAATCATCAGGTTTGCACCGAGCATTGTTCCGGTCTCATATTCGGGTGCGTCATGAACCATAACACCGTATGCTCCTTTGGCGTAACCGCTTTTTTTGCAGGAGAGGGCGCAGGAGAAGCAGGCAAAATTGCGCTTCCATATCTGCTCACGTGAAGCTTTTGCACCAATTTTTTCAATCCCCTCAAATGTTCCTTCGCTGTAATTTTTTACTGCCTGTGAACCTTTTTTGGAGGAATATACTAAAGCTCCTGCCGTTCCCGACTCACGCCAGTTTGCTTTCGAGGAGGAGTCTTCTTTGAATGAGAGCCTTGCTTTTTCAAGCAAGTCAAGATATTTTTTATGATTTGCCACCGGTGGCATTCCTGAGCCTTTTATTGCCACCGCTTTCAGGTTTTTCGAGCCCATAACACAACCTACTCCGCCACGTCCCGCAGCACGGGCAGCAGTATTAATAACGGAGGCATACGGAACAAGGTTTTCACCTGCCGGGCCTATGTAAAAGTACTCAAAACGTCTGTCGCCAAGGTCTTCGACAAAATACTTGTCAAACTTGTCAGTACCCATTCCCCAGTATCTTTCTGCACTTTTAATTTTTACATTATCATCCTCAATAAATATGTAAACCGGTTTTTTGGCTTTCCCTTTAACAAGTATTCCGTCGTAACCTGCAAAACGTATTTCAGGCCCCACAAACCCACCCATATTTGAATAGCTGACGGTTGAGCTGTGCTCATACTTTTTGGTCAAAGGAGATGTCCGTGGTGATTTTGTAACCACACAGGTTCTTGATGATGAAGGTATCGGGAAGCCGCTAAACGGCCCCGGCATAAATAATATCGGGTTATCTGGAGATAGCGGGTCGGT
>JAOZOL010000537.1 GCA_029933295.1 Desulfobacterales bacterium
TTGAGTCGCGTAGCCCACTATGCTCCCCAAATCGCGCCTTGCAGGCACAAAAAATTACGGTGCAATCTTGCGTCATTTCATCCTTGACAAGACACTATTTTTAATTTGTTCAAACAATCCGGCAAAACGTGCTTTCCATTCCGGCATCACATTAACAGCCAATTCTCCTCTGGAATAGGCTTCAGCAATGCGGCGATCAAATGGAATTTCCATAAGAATCGGCAGGTTTTCACTTTTTGCATATTCTTTTACGCCGTCATCACCCATGTCTGAGCGATTAATAACAAGCCCGGATGGAATTTTAAGAATTTTCACCGCTTCCACCGCCAGTTTTAAATCATGCAGCCCGAAAGGGGTCGGTTCCGTGACCATCAGTACAAAGTCTGTCCCTTTCATTGCCGCGATAACCGGACAGGAGGTTCCGGGCGGCGCATCAATGATCGTAATGCTGTCAGTCCGGGCATTTTCCCGGACAGCCTTGATCAAGGGGGGGGACATGGCTTCGCCGACTCTGAGACGGCCATGAATAAACTCCAGATGATCCTTTTCTCCTTTTTCAATCACCCCTAAGTCACGGCCGACTTCTTTTATAGCATTTTCAGGACACACCGCTATGCAGCCGCCGCAACTGTGACATAACTCCTGAAATATCAATGCTGTATCTGCAAGAATCGCGATGGCATTAAACCGGCAGATTTGTGCGCATTTTTTGCAGAAAGTACATTTTTCCAGATCAATTTCAGGTACCGGCGTATATATCGTCTCAATATCTTTAATCTCCGGATGTAAAAAAAGGTGTGCATTCGGCTCCTCCACATCGCAGTCAAGAATCTGGACATTCTTTTCATTATCGATGGATACGGCCAGATTCGTGGCGACGGTCGTTTTGCCGGTGCCTCCTTTTCCGCTGGCGACACTGATAATCATTAATTTTGTTCTCCTTTTTACGGGTTGTCACGGATGGTTTTCCCGTTTATCTTTTGAGCTTATACTCAAAAGAAAAATAGGCATGCACAGCCACGCTGTCAAGTAATTTTTTTAATATGTTGTATAAGCTCTGTTGCCTGTTCCTCACCAGGGTTTTTCGGCAATTGGACCAGACCCAGTCCCTCGCTGGCCTCATGAAAGTCGCCCTTTGAAAGCGGACTGATAACAGCGCAGTTGATCATGGGATTGACAGTAACCAGTTTTGCGGCAAATTCAAGGCCGGTCATATCCCCAAGGGTTTCATCCGAGACCACAAGATCAACCGGTGTGTCGGATATTTTTGTTAAGGCCGTTTCGCCGGTATCCGCCCATATCAATTCCACATCATTGTTTTTTTCCAAAAAAGCAGTAAAATCAGACAAAGGGGCCTTGTTCGTTGCTGCAAGCAGTAATTTAATCATAACCACATCCGTTTTTTTTCTAAGGGTTTATCACCTGAATTTTGTATGAAAATTGATAAGAACCGTTTTATCAATTGCGAATAAAGGGCTTATAAGAATTAATTTTTTTTAATTTCAAACAGAAGATTTATGGATAGATTTATATATAATTTTTTAAATCCGTCAACGGTTATTTGGGGGAAATGAGATCAAATAAAGGCAAAAAGAAATCGAATTTTAAGTTTGAAAATGGTGCAGACAATACAAA
>JAOZOL010000143.1 GCA_029933295.1 Desulfobacterales bacterium
TTTACCCTAAGGGCGAGCCGGAGGCTCCCATCTGCTGCGTTATTAACGGCTTGCAATAGTTCACTATAGCTACGCCGTTAAATGCCTTGCATATGGAAGCCTCCGACTCGTGCAAAATTCAGGAAGTAAATATAATATTAATTCAATGCCATGAGGACGTGCTTTATGAATTCCGCCTTAATTTTCTTTTTCAGGATGAAAAAAAAACCTGCGGCATTTCTTTTAACGGGAATTATTTTATCCATGGTGTTGGGTGCTTGTTCTGTCAGAAAGGCATACTTTGGGCCGGAATTGGAGAAAGGGCAAATAGCCGTCGTCAAACCTGTGAAAAAATTATATACGGATGTGGAAATAAAATCACTTGACGGGTATGAACAGGGTTATTTTGATTCCTGTTACTCCGTACTCCCAGGCATCCATACCATGATCGTTCATGTTATAATGGACTATCCGTGCCTGCATGATAATTTGCAATTCACCCTTGAGTTGTCCTTTGATGCCCAGGCCGGCCACACCTACGGTGTTCACGGGACAATCCTGCCATTGTTAAACGACGGGTATGTCTGGGTTGAATCAGAAAAAGAACCTGATGTGGCCATTGCAACAAAGCATGCTGCTTCTCTGGAATTGTTGAGCGCTCCGAATCTTTAAAAATTATATGAGAAATGCAGATTACCGGCGGGCCACCCAAGCCCGTTTTTTTGCCCAGTATCCCGCTGATTTTTCTATGGTTATCCATCCGCCTGGGCCCCATCGAGAATATCGGTTATAATGCCCGGGGTTCCAGACCCTTTCACATGCCGGGGGAACCCAGGTTTTTCTGACTTCCCAGTGCCCTCTATGATGACGGGGGTGATGGCGCGGCGGACATGAATGACTGTAGCGATGGTATTTCTCCACAACAACCCGTTCGGGCGGAGAATAATCCCGGTAATTATTAAAGATTGCATTGCCGAGGTATTAAATGTTTTCTTCATTTCTTTGCCTCCTTTTATATTGGCTATAAATTAAAATTTTTTCTTGTAAAAGTGTTTTTTCTTTATTATGGTAATACCACCAGCCAAAAAGGAGGAGCCATGCTGGATGGATTGGAACCGGTGAAAGCCGATAGTCTAAAGGAAATTTGTATCAAGCGATTTGAAGGGCTGATCCTTTCAGGTGCGTTTTCGGTGGGTGAACGGCTGCCGCCTGAGCGCGAGCTTGCCAAAAAACTGGGTGTGAGCCGGCCGGTGGTGCATGAAGCGCTGGTGGATATTGCCGCCAAGGGGCTGGTGACCATGACACCCAGGAAAGGAACCGCAGTCAATGATTTTCGTCGTGAGGGGTCTGTCGTCCTGCTGACATCCCTGCTTGAATATCATAACGGAAAATTAGACCCCAAACTGCTTGAAGGACTGCTTAACATGCGGCTGCTGGTTGAGATCGAAAACGCGCGACTGGCCGCAAAGAACCGTACCGAAGCCCATCTTGAAGAATTTAAAAATGTGCTGGAGCAGGAGGCCGCGGCAGATCATTCGGATATTGAAATGATTACCCGGCTTGATTTTGAATTTCATTTGATACTTGCCATTGCCACGGATAATTTGCTCTATCCCCTTTTATTAAATTCTTTTAAACCGGTCTATACCAACCTGACAGATCAGTTTTTCAGAGACGTTTCAGTGGTTTCAATGGTGTTTGAGTTCCATGAGCAACTGGTCGCCGCCATTTCAGGCTGTGATGCACAAAGATCTGCCGATATTATGCATAAGATGTTAAGCCATGGAGAAGACCGCTTAAGAAAGATTATTTCAAGATAAGGAGGTTACTGATGAGTACTGCCGCAAAAGAAATACAACACCATATCAAAGCGCCCAAAGGACTTTCCGAACGCATTACCAAACTTCGGGATTATTATTTTAAAGGATCGGATCGGGCGTGGAATAACCAGACAACATCCTGGACCACAGCAACGCCGTGGGACGTACAATTTAACGAGATGACTTTTTACATTGTGCCTGAAACCTATATGCTGATGCAGGCCCTTCGCAGCTCTTACCGTCAGGCAGCCCGGCCGGTTTCGCTGCCGGATGATTTCTGGAAAAAACCGCTGGTGGAACGCAGGGCATGGTTTATCCGGGAGGTCATGGTCAATTACCTCCCCAAAGAGATTCTGCCCGGAGATCTGCTTGCCGGAGGCCGGTTTAATATTCTGGCATCCATGTGTTTGACCGAAAAAGAGCAAAAGGAATTTGATCGCCTTACCATGGGCAAAAAAGGTGCCCGTGAGTCGGTCTACTGGTTTCACGGTCACGGGTATGGTAACACCGGAGCCACCAGCGGGCACATCGTTCCTGGACATGAAAAGGCATTGACCCTCGGTTGGAAGGGAATTTATGCTGAACTGGAATCTAAGTATAACACCTTGTCTAAAGAAGAACAAGACAGCGCGACCGGCAACCAGCTTCGTGCCATGATGACGGCAGCGACCATGCCGCGGGATCTGGCGGCGAAATACGTTAAAGTATGTCAACAACTGGCAGCATCGGAAACCGATTCCGACCGCAAGGCGGAACTGAATCAGATGGCTCAGAACCTGAGCCAGGTGCCATGGGAACCGCCCAAAACATTTTGGGAAGCGGTTCAGGCCTTGTGGATTAATCACATGCTGATAATGAGTGATGAAAATTATCCCGGCCCGGGTGTTTCCTTTGGCCGGATCGATCAGTATCTGCTGCCGTACTGGGAATATTCGATAAAAAACGGCATGGACCGGGAGTTTGGCAAAGAGATTTTAAAATGTTTCTGGGTTCATTCAAATACCGCCTATGATGCCATGATTCGAAACGGTAACCAGGGGATTACCGCCGGATTCGGTCAGCTCATTACCCTTTCCGGGCTGGGTAAAAACGGTGCGGACATGACCAATGATCTGACCTATGCCATGCTTGAGGTCATCGATGATATGACACCTATTCTGGAACCAAAGCCCAATATCCGTCTGCACCGCAATACGCCTGAAGAGTTGATGGATAAGATGGTGGATATGATCTCATCCAGCCAGGGGGCGCCCTTTTTGATTAATTTTGATGAGCGGTCCATGGCCGGGATGCTCAGGGAAGCAAAAGAAGCAAATATTACTCACCTGATTAACAAGGACAATGTTCATGAATACGCGCCCGTAGGGTGTCTTGAAAATACCATGGTGGGCAATGACCGGTCCGGAACTGTTGATAATAATTTAAATTTGTTAAAGGCGGTGGAGCTGGCTTTGACAGGTGGTAGAGATTTGATTCCATTTGTGGACCCCCTTACATTCAAGACCGAAAAAATACGGCAGGACGGCCCTGAAACCGGTGATGCGACTCAATTTACAACATGGGATCAGTTTTGGGACGCCTATGCGACGCAGACGGCCTATATTGTAAAAAAATGTGTGGATGTGTATGAGAAATCCGAAAACGTTCGGGCAAAATATTTGCAGACGCCGTATCTGTCATGCCTGGTCAAGGGCTGTGCTGAAAAAGGACTGGATGTCACCCAGGGCGGGGCCCAGATCAGTTTTACTACGTTAGAAGCCGTTACCTATGCCACAACGGTGGATTCCCTGCTGGCCATAAAATACCTGGTCTTTGATGAAAAAAAATGCACCATGGCTCAATTAATTGCTGCGTTAAAAGACAACTGGGAAGGACATGAAAAGCTCCAGGCCATGGCGAAAAACCGGGCGCCCAAGTACGGCAGAGATGATGATGCAGCGGATGCCATGGCAAAACAGGTCATGGATCTGTGGACAGATGAAACCTGGAAGCATAAAACCCGGTCCACGGGCCGGCAGTTTCGGCCCGGGATGCTGAGCTGGAATTACTGGGCTGGTGACGGATATGTGATGGCTGCCAGTGCCGACGGACGGGCAAAAGGACAATTCTTGTCCAATGCCATCTGTCCGTCCAATGGGGCGGATATTAACGGTCCCACGGCAAACGCTAATTCCGTGGGAAAAGCATTGGGCGGTATGGCGGAAGAAGGGTCGGGCGACTGGGAAGAATATTTAAACAGTCTTCCCAATGGGGCCAGCCATACCATCACGTTTAATCCGTCGATTATTAAGGACCCCGAGCACAGAGATAAATTCAAGGCCTTTTTAAAAGGATACGCGCAAAACGGCGGGACCTGTCTGCAGGTGAATATGCTGGATTCGGAGATGTTGAAAGATGCACAGAAACATCCCCAGGATTACCGGCATTTGCTGGTGCGGATAACCGGGTATAATGCCTATTTCACGTCAGTGGGTAAGGAATTGCAGAATGAGGTTATTGCGAGGGTCAGTCACGAACAGTTTTAAGGCGTTGGCTGTTTGAAAAATCAATAGGCCTTGTTTATGGAATTTTTTGCGAGACCGTCAATATATAAAATGGATGCAAAGAATGAGCAAAACTTCTTCAACTAATATTGCCACCATCCTTGAGATTGTCCGGATGTCCACCGAAGACGGGCCGGGTATCCGGACAACGGTATTTTTTAAAGGATGTACGTTAAAGTGTGCCTGGTGTCATAATCCCGAAAGCATATCCGCAAAACCGCAACTTCAGTGGGTGGGCAGCCGGTGTATCGGGTGCAAAACGTGTATGGAGGTGTGTCCGGAGAATGCGCTGACGCTCACTGAAACAGGGATGCAGATTGATCGAAACAGATGCATTGCTTGCGGTGAGTGTGCGGCTGAATGTCCGGGAACCGCCCTGGAACTGCTGGGAAAAAGCTGGCAGCTGGATGACCTGGTGGATGAAGTCATCAAGGACCGGGCTTATTTTGAAACATCCCAAGGCGGTATCACCATATCCGGCGGGGAACCGACCATGCAGGCGGGATTTGCCGGTGCGTTTTTAAAATCTCTCCGGCAAAAGGGTTTGCATACGGCTTTAGACACCTGCGGTCAGTGCAGCCGGGATGCCCTGGACCAGACGCTTCCCTATGCGGCCATGGTGTTGTTTGATATGAAGTTAATCGATCCAAAAGCGCATAAAAAATTTACCGGACATGACAATAAACGGATTTTAGATAATCTGTTATACGTGGCAGACTATATCCGGTCCCATGTGTATCCGAATGAGTTATGGATTCGGACACCCATGATTCCCGATGCCACGGCGGTTTTTGAAAATCTTTCCGGAATCGGACGGTTTATCGCTAAAAATTTATCCGATGTTGTTCGCCGCTGGGAATTGTGCGCGTTTAATAATTTGTGCCGGGACAAATATCTGCGGCTCGGTCAAAAATGGGCATTTCATGATACGGAACTGCTTACAAAAGACGACATGGATGCATTGACTGCAAATGCAAAATCATCTGGCGTGGACCCAAAAATTGTGTTCCCGACCGGTTTAACCCGTCTTAAAACCCAAGACATAAAATTAAACTCGGCTTCAAACCCAGGAAATAAAACAGGAGGTGGGCGGTGCTGTATAATCTGAAAGAATTTGACAAACAAACGATCGCCGCGTTTGCACCGGCTGAAAAAATCGGGCTGGTGGCGTCGGTCAACCCGGAAGGCTTACCGCATGTTACGCTGATCACATCCATTGGCGCAGCAAATCCAAAACAGGTTACTTTAGGGGAGTTTTGCAAGGGAAACAGTAAATTGCATATTCAGCAAAATCCGAAGATCGGTTTTCTGGTGTTGAGTATGGATCGGAAGATGTGGCGGGGACATGCTAAATGGACGCATCTGCGTGAGGAAGGGCCTGAGTACGAAATATACAATGACCTGCCCATGTTCCGGTATAACGCCTATTTTGGAATCAATACCGTCCATTACCTCGACCTTGTTGATGCAAAGGGGCCGGACGGACTGCCGCTGCCAAAAATTATTCTTTCCTCTTTGATGACGAAATTTGCCAAAGGCGGTGCCGCCACTGGAAATAGCAACCGGATTTTGAATGTATTTAGCGAAGATCTGTTTAACGGGCTCGATACATTAAAATTTATCGCGTATATCCGTAATGACGGGTATCCGGAGCTGGTTCCGCTTCTTCAGTGCCAGGCGGCTGACAGCCGCCGATTGGCCTTTTCAACCATGGCATACGGGGATGAACTGAAACAAATCCCGGCGGGAAAGGTTGTGGCGATTTTTGGGGTGACCATGAAAATGGAGGATGTGATGGTCCGTGGGACGTTTAAAGGTATGAGCCGGGTCCGGGGGATTCAAACAGGTATCGTTGATATTGACTGGGTTTATAATTCCCTGCCGCCTAACCACGGGCAGATTTACCCCCCCCTGCCGCTTCAGCCGGTTACCGAGTGGGGCGATTTCGGATAGTAATAGTCTCATCAAAAATATTCTGCCGGGCATTGTCCGTGCCAGCACATGATACAATGCCCGTCAAATTCCATTCTCCATGCTCAGCTTATGAGTATTTAATACCTGAATTTTGCAAAATTCAGGTATTTCAATTG
>JAOZOL010000538.1 GCA_029933295.1 Desulfobacterales bacterium
GTTTTAAGGGGTATCTTTTATCTTTTCAATTGATTAACTTGGCCCGACCCGTCTATCAATCCGGTCAGATGTCCAACAACAATTTCACCGTCATAAAATAAATAATCAGTCCTGTAATATCCACTATGGTCGTCAGGGCCGGGCTGGCCACAATGGCCGGATCCCATTTCATCCTGGCCGCCCCCAGGGGCAGGATCGCACCGATTAGCGTTGCGGTAATCACTTGTAATCCTAACGCAATCGAAATTGCAAAACCAATTCTGAGCAATGAAAAACTATCCGGAATAGACGTTCCATCCCCAAAAAACATGACCCGCACAAAGGCGATGGCCCCAAGCAGGAATGCCAGCATCACCGCGACTTGAAATTCCTTGGCCAGAATACGAAGGATATCTTTCGGCGAAATCTCCTTAAGGGCCAGTGCCCGAACCACCAATGTGGCGGATTGGCTGCCGGTATTGCCGCCGGTGTCGGCAAGCATTGGCATAAAAGCCGCTAAAATAGTAAACTGTACCAGCAAGCCTTCAAAACGCTGGACGATAAAGCCGGAAACCAATCCCAGTACCGCCAGTGCTATCACCCAGGGGAACCTGTTTTTAAATTGCTCCCAGACCGGTGTTTTCATATACATTGCATCTGCATGACTACCGGAGATGGCCATGAATTTTTCCATGTCCTCTGTATGTTCCTGTGTGATAATGTCAATCGCATCATCATGAGTGATAATCCCTACCAATGCACCATTTTTATTAATAACAGGCAGTGCAAGAAGATCATATTTCTGGATTCTTCTGGCAACATCTTCCTGGTCGTCATCAACACGCGCGGAAATGACATCACCGTGCATTATCTGTTCAACCCTGGCATCGCGGCGTGCTAATATAAGATCTTTTAAGGAGACAAAACCATTCAGTTTTCGATGCGCCCCCAACACATAGGCATAATAAATAGTTTCTGTGTCCGGGGCGACTTCACGGAGATGCTCAATGGCTTGGGAAATTGTCATTATAGGCGATAAAGTCGCATAGTCCGATGTCATAACGGCCCCGGCAGTTTCTTCTGCGTAGGATGTCAATCGCCGCACGTCCTCCCTTTCCGCCCGGGCAAGTGCGGGAAGAACGATTTCTTTTTTTTCTTCTGGCATTCGTTTAAAAAGAGAAGCGCGATCATCAGGCGGCATTTCAGATATCAATTTAGCCGCTTCATTCCTGGTTAAGACATCAACCATATCAATTTGATACTCACGATCAAAATGAGAAAATATTTCTGCAGATAAATGGGGATCGGTTTGTTTAAGTACATGCCATGCTTCTTCTGGAGACAGTTGTAATATAAGTTCAGCAACTTCAACCGGATGGTTGGCGGAAATAAATGAAAGGATTGTTTGATTCTTGCCGGCTTTAATTAATTCCCGAAGCTCGGTCAGTGAAATTTGGTGGGCCATGGTTCACCTCCTTTTTGGCCGCATATTGGGTCTTCGTGCGGCAGGAGGGGAACCGGAAGGCTTATATTAAGTTATTTCGGAAGAAAACAGCTCCTGCCACAGCTTGAGTGCTATGCGAGTCAGGGTCGTCTATTTCTTGTTGAGTTTCTCTTTGTTTCATTTTTTCTCCTCCGTTAAAATAG
>JAOZOL010000539.1 GCA_029933295.1 Desulfobacterales bacterium
AAATCGCATCCCGACCACCACACACAGCACCAAAAAGCGAGCCACAAATGGCTGCATTGGTGTCGGTGTCTCCGCCTCGCAGACGGTGTCCACCGCGGCCACCTCCAGGTTTGGGGCGTGGAGGAGCTGCCACAGGGCATTCCGGAAAGCGATCAAGACCCAGCCTTGGTGGTGGATGTAATCCTTAAATGTTGAATGAAATTTAAAGTAAATCTTTGTGGTCTCGTATCAATTCGTCATTTAAAAGGAAGGAATATACGAAAAGTCCAAGCTTTTTCAATTTTACTCTGAACTTATGATCAAACGTTGCGATCATAGATCCTTTGGTATTCTTGCAAAGCGCGGCAACGACAGCATCGCCGTAATCTTTAAAATGCCCGGGCCAATAAGCTAAGAGAGTTTTCATATTAAGATCATGAACAACTTCGATACCTGGCATATCGATGAAGTCCTGGATCATTTCGTTTATTTCCGGTTTTGGGATCTGATATACTTTATCCATTACATAAACAAATTCAGTTAAAACATTTTGCGGGCAAAGTACCAGGATTCTTAGACGGGCAGCATCCTTAAACAGCCTGTCTATTTCACCCTGCTGGTCAAGGTTTCTGTCCGTAACAAAAGATATCAGAGCATTTGTATCTATAATATATTTTTTCACAGGAATTTTTCTATCCGGCGATCACGAGATAATATTATATCTTCTTCAATTTTTCCGGCGCCTGTTTTTATAGCATTTTTATAGCTTAAGAACCTCTTCTGAACGGGGGTGACAACTATCTTACCGCGTTGGGTTTTCCATTCCAGGGTATCATTAATGGTAAGCTTGAGGCTTTCACGCACCTTTTTGGGAATGGTGGTTTGAAACTTTGAGGTAATGACTGATTGCATGAATTTTTCCTCCCGTAACATTATGATATTTTCCTTACAAATATACAATATGGTAAGGAAAGCATATTGTCAATTCAAAAACCCATGAGAAAGATGCTTGAAGTTAAATCCGGAATAAATAATATCTCTTTATCTTACATATCCGTCGATCCGCAATTGCATCAGGATTGCTTTGGAAAAATCCTTTATGGCCTCATCGACACTGTCCGGAGCAATAATTTTTGAAGATGCACTCCATATCATTTTTTCAGTCTTAGTTTCAAACAGGCCTGTCTCTAAACGGACATTGGTGTAATTTTTGACATTAGGGCCTTCAATAAAAGGGCTCATGGTCATAACCATTCCGCCCGGGGTGGCAATATCATCAATTTGAACCTTCATTTGCTGGGGAATGAGGACTGATTTTTTATCCACGCCCACAACCCTTGTGGCTAAAACAGCTTCTGCCGACATTTTAACGGCCGCCTCCTTGATGTTGTCGCGACTCAGATTTTTCATTTCCGGAATGACCTTATAACTGGGAACCGCATCTGTTTTTCTGCTATTGAGTCTCCCTGAAAAATATTTTTCAAAATCATTTCGGTTTTTTTCCATTATGGGCTTGCCGACAACCAGAATCTTATCAAGACGCTTTTTAGGAGAAATTTCAAATTTTTTAATATTGACCAGTTTTGTAATTTTTGCTTCTTTCGAACACCCGGACAGTATGAACAATCCGACAGTAATGATACTGA
>JAOZOL010000540.1 GCA_029933295.1 Desulfobacterales bacterium
CCGGTAAATCCCACTGAACCGTATAATCTTCAATTGTAACCGACGCCACATGGGTGTTAAAAAAAATATGTTCGACCATCCAGCTTTTTCCCCGAAAAGCCACAGCTATCCGTGTTCCATCAATAATCCCATCGATTTTACATCGTGACAGATCGGCAAGGCCGGTACCGTTGGCCTTGAGCACGGCCTCCTTGGCGGTCCAGAATCGATAGAAAAAAAAATCCGACATTGTGTCCGCCAAATGCCACTCGCTGTCATCCGCTACTTTTTTAAAAAGTGCCGGCTTCACCGGACGGATAAATTCAAGATCAATTCCAACAGGCTGATTTGCCGTCACACCGGCAACATATGCCGGCTTATGGCTCAATGACCAGTAGCATCCTTTTTCCGGTAAGGGTACCCCGTCATCGTCTTTTTGAAATACGGATAGTTCAACCCCTTTTTTTTCAGCAGAACACCGGACCGCCTGTCGGGCATACTGCTTGAGAAAATCAAACTGTTCTCTGCCGGAAAGGTTTTGTTTTTCAACCGGCACACTAAGAATAACCGGAAAAATTGTATCATTATTTTTTTCAAGCATCAGGATTTTTCCAGGGTGATAATAATATCCGCCACAGTAGCGCCCTGGCCTTCTTCGTGAACAAAGAGAGGATTAATGTCCATCTCCTTGATCTGGGGATGGTTTGTCACCATCGCAGACACTCCCACGATCAATTTTTCCAGCTTTTCGAGATCCGCCTTTGGTTTCCCCCTGAAACCGGTCAGCATTTCAAATCCCTTGATACTTCTGATCATGCGTCTTGCACTATTCCTGCCGATGGGTGCCAGCCTGAATGTAACATTTTTAAACAATTCAACATAAATCCCGCCGATCCCGAACATGATCAAATGCCCGAACCCAGGGTATTTAGTCACCCCTATAATCACTTCCTGGCCCGGCGGCACCATTTTCTGCACCAGAACCCCTTTAATCTCCGCATCCGGCTTGAAATTTATTGATGCTTCCATGATTTCATCAAATGCTGCTTCAACCGCCTCACGCGTTTTAAGGCCAACTGCAACCCCCCCGGCATCTGATTTATGCAGAATCTGCGGTGAAACAATTTTCAAAACCACCGGCAGACCAATTTTTTCAGCAATGGCTCCCGCTTCAGATGATGAAGCTGCGATTTCCATTGGCGGAATATCAAATCCATAACAGGCAAGAAGATCCTGTCCGTCATTTTCTCCCAATACCGTCTTCCCTTCGGCAAGGCACTGATCAACGATCTCTGTGGCCCGTACTTTATCAAACGTAAGATCATATTCAGGCAGAATCTGACGGCCCAGCCATTGGGTTGCCTCATAAAGTTTGCCCATGGCCCTGGCCGCATCTTCCGGAAAGCGGTATACGGGCACATGATTTTCCTGCAAATGGTCGACTCCGGCGGACACATCCACCACGCCCATAAAACTGCAAATGATCGGTTTGGTTGAATTGTGATATGTATTTACAATGGCTTCAGCCGTTCCGATGGCATCGGTCATGGACTGGGGCGTGAGTATCATCAAAACACAGTCAACCCCTTCATCTTCAATGACCGTTTCCAAAGCATTTTCATAACGGTCCCTTGATGCATCCCC